>JAUTCQ010000009.1 GCA_030673845.1 Verrucomicrobiota bacterium JB022 | reverse complement strand
GGATCGGATGCTTCGCCGGAATCAACGACTCCAGGTTGATCAACGCCACCGCATCCAACTGTCTCGACACCTTACCGCGCATACCCACAGCTTATCTATGCCGCTGCCCCGGAAAAGGACTTTTTCAGCAGGGTGCTAGGTCTCGCAGGGGAGGCGTCAGATGATTCATCCGCGACAGTGCTCAGCTATCGGGTGATAATAATAGCTAGCTATTACTTGCGATTCACGTTGTGCTTAAGGTGTCGATCCTCCCCGGTTAAGAATGCGTCCCCATTTCCGGGGGCGGATCCCGTGGGAGGGATCAACAACCGACATCTTGAGGCCTGAATGCAGGATGGAATGCTTCGCGGACGCTCGAAATTCGAGGCCAGATTACAGACTTGTTACAGTGTGGCAAAGAGTCTGTGAAGTCCGCCTTGCTGGTTGACGTGTATGGTGGCGGGACTCTCTATCCGATACCTGTGACAGACAATTCTGTCATGGAATCTTGGATACACTCTCGGACTACGTACATTCATGAAAGCTCGTTCCTTCGTTCTCGCCGCAGCTCTCCTGGCGGCCTCTGCCAGCGCCTGCAGCGCCACGATCCTCGGCTTTGGCCAGATCGGTGGCAGCAACACCGCGATCTCGTCCAATTTCGGCTCCTATGCCTCGGCCGATGGCAATGGTTTTGTCGTCTCCAATGGCGCCACGCCCAATGTCTCCCTGCTCTGGGATGCGGAGTGGGACATCCACACCAGCTCCTGGTTTGCCAGCCTCGAGAGTCAGACGGTGGGCGGCGGCGCGTGGGACAATGAGGGCAATACGCAGCGTATCGCCCAGCTGGACACCGACTTCCACACCATTACCTTTGGTGCCTCCGCCGGTTATGCCGTGGTGCTCAATTCCTTCGACTTCGGGCACACCGCAGAAACTTCTGGCGTGACGGCTTGGGACCTGATCTTGACCGACTCTTCCAGCCAGGTGGTGTGGAGCCAGTCGGTGATGCTCGACAACGCCAATACCGCCACCTCGGTGCTAACGATCAGTCCCAACTTCACTGGCGTCGATGGGGAAAGCTACACGCTGACGTTTGACCGCACCTCCACGACCTACGGTGCCGCCAACGGCCGCCACGGCATCGACAACCTGAGCTTCAACGAGTTTGCGGTGGTCGTGCCCGAGCCGTCCACCATTGCGCTGATCGCCGGTCTGGGTGCCTTGGTGCCGCTGATCCGCCGCCGCCAGCGCTAGAGATTGGTTACCCGGTTTCGCCGGCATAGTTTTTGTCGATCGCGCGATGGCAGGCGAAACCGCCAGCGCGCGGTCTGTTTGCATTTTCAGCCAGCTGTCCGGCGTAGGAACACATCTGCCGGGCAGGTTACAGGGGCTTCGTGTGATCGCTACAAATGTAGCGAAATTGTAACGACATTTCTATCTGGGATGGGTGGGGGCACTCTCGCCTCCTCCGATGTCAATTTGTAGATAAGGCCTACGACTGCGGGTGCTCGCCCTTCAGTGGAGTGAGCCGAAGTCAGTAGTTACGACTTGGAACTATCGTTTTTGCTAATGCCGGGTATGAAGACGCATGCTCGGTCGAAAATTTTGCTTGTATGAGACCTACATCAACTTTCTTAACCCTTGGCGTGTTGGCCGGTATGGCTAGCACTAGTCAGGCCACCATCGTTGGCTTTGGCCAAATAGGGGGGAGCAATACTGGAATACCCTCCAATTTTGCCTCCAATGTAACAGCCGATGGCAACGGCTATGTGGTGAACAACGGCACCACGCCCAATATCGCGCTTTCCTGGGATTCCCAGTGGGACGTCCACACCAGCTCCTGGTTCGCCAACCTGGAGAACCTCACGGTGGGGGAAGGTGCCTGGGACAACGAGGGCAACACTCCCCGCGTCGGCCAATTGGATGTGGATTTCCACACCATCGACTTTCGGGCCGAGGCTGGCTTTGCGGTCGTCCTGAACTCTTTTGATTTCGCGCACACCGCCGAGACCGCCGGCGTCACGACCTGGGATCTCGTCCTGACCGACTCCCGGAACAACGTGGTGTGGAGCCAGTCGGTGACGCTCGACAATGCCTCGACCGACACCTCCGTGATCAAGGTTTCCCCTAATTTCATGGGCAAGCTGGGTGAAGACTACCGGCTCACGTTTGACCTGACTTCGCAAACCTACGGCTCCAATGGCCGTCATGCGATCGACAACCTGAGCTTCAACCAATACCCCGACCCGGCAGGCGCAGCCAAGCTGAAGCACCACTTCAAGTTCGACGGCGACGCTGCCGACGCGCAGGGCGTGGCTCCGCTCACCGTGCAGGGCGATGCCGTCGCCTTCATGGGCTCCGCTGGTGCAGCCGGCGGCTATGTGCAGCTGGGCGGCTCCGACGATTACCTGCTGGCCGACCTCGATGCGGGCAGCCAATTGGCGATTCTGGGCGACTACAGCACCTTCCGCCCCTTCAGCGTCACCTTCTGGGTGCGCCAGACGCCGACGCAAGCCGCCGCCAACACCCAGGCGGTGCTGGGCATGACGACGGCCTCGACCGACTCCGCCACGTATAACACGGGCTTCTCGGTCGCCACCCGCGAGACGGGCGGCCTCGGCCTGCGCGTGCGCCACCGCAACGGCGGTAGCGGCAGCAACGAAGGCGAGATCAATACCGGCGTAAACGTGTCCGACGGGGAATGGCACCACGTGGTGGCCGTCTACCAGGAGAATGTGCGCCTCGTTTACATCGACGGCGAGCTGGCGGGCATCAACGACGTCCCTGTCGCGATCACGACCAATCCGATCCGCTACTTTGCCATCGGCGCTTTTCTGCGCGCCGGCTCCGTGCTGGACGATCTGGCGGGCGACGTGGACGATGTCCAGCTCTATGAAGGCCTGATCACCGAACCTCAGGCCCTGCAGCTCTTCCAGAACCCGGGGCTCACGCTGTCCGACGAGTTGCCCGACCCGATGGTTGATCCCGACACGGAACCGGCTGACCTCGTCGACACGTTCATCGGCGTGACGGGTGCCGGCTCCACCGTGCCCGGCCCGGTGCTGCCCCTGTCATCGATTTACCCGAGCCCCGACACCGTCGCCTCCGCCGCTTCGGGCTATGCCGCTGGCAGCCCTGTCGTCGGCTTCTCGCAGCTCCATGCCTCCGGCTCGGGCTCGTCGACGCTCTCCTATGGCAACTTCCTCATCTCGCCCCGCCTCGGCCACTCTATCGTCGAAGACGAGCATGGCTCGCTGACGACCGATGTTGAGGCGCGCCCATATGCCTTCCGCGCCAACCTCACGAAGTGGGACACGGATGTAAAGGTCGTGCCGACCGCCAACGCTGCGATCTACGAATTCGAGTTCCCCGCCTCCGACGATGCGCGCGTGAACTTCGACGTGGCCCGTAAGCTCGGCCGCTCCGACGCGATGATCAACGGCTCGGTCGAGATCGACCTCAAGCACGGTACGATCAGCGGCGGCGGTACCTTCGACGGCAACTGGAACCCGGCGCAATACAACGTCTACTTCTACGCTCAAGTCGATGCTACGCCGGTCTCCGGTGGCACCTGGGTCGGCAGCACGTCCAATGACGGCACGCTAAGCGCCTCCATCGACTCGCGCCAGCCGCTGGGCGCTTGGTTGCGCTTCGACACCAACGAAACGCAGACCGTGCGCCTCAAGGTCGCGGTTTCGTTCAACTCTGTCGAACGCGCCCGCCAATACCTCGAAAACGAAATCCCGGCCTGGGATAGCGAAGCGCTCGAAGCAGCCGCCAAGGCCCGCTGGAACGAGGCCCTCGGCGCCATCGAGACGCCGCAGATCAGCATTGCCGAAGCCCGCAAGTTCTACACCGCGCTCTACCACAGCCTCATCCAGCCCCGCAACCGCACGGGCGACCCCGCAGGCTGGCCGGAAGACGCCGCGTTTTGGGACGACCACTACACCCTGTGGGACACCTGGCAGACGCTCTTCCCGCTGCTCGCCATCGTCGAGCCCGAAGCCGTCGCCGGCAACGTCAACTCCTTTGCCGAACGCTTCCAGCGTAACGGCCGTGCCGAGACTGCCTTTATCATGGGCAAGGATTATCAGGTCGGGCAGGGTGGGGACGAAGTGGACCGCGTGATCCTCGACGCCTTCGTCAAAGACATCCCCGGCATCGACTGGGAAAAGGTGTGGCCGCTGTTGCAGTTCAACGCCAACCGCCGCACGCCCGACTACCGCGACCTCGGCTATGTCTCGACCGATGGCGACGCCAACGGCTACGACTTCCGCCTCGCCTCCGCCTCCTCCACGCTTGGCTTTGCCCACGGCGACTATGCCGCCGCCACGATTGCCGAGTCTCTCGGGCACACCGAAGAGGCCGCCGAGCTGTTCGAGCGTTCCGGCAACTGGCGCAACGTATGGGACGCCTCCGCCACCAGCGGCGGCTTCAAGGGCTTCATCAAGGGCCGCAGTCGCAGCGGCAGCTTCCTCGGCGATGCCCCGACCTCCTCGGCGGGCTATTACCAAGGCACCAGCTGGAATTACTCGTTTAACGTGCCGCACCACCGCGACGAACTTGTCGAGCTGATGGGTGGGCGCGCCCGCTTCATCCAGCGCATCGAGTATGCGATGGGGCAAAACAACGGCGCCTACGTCGACTACACCAACGAGCCCGGCTTCCAGACCACCTTCCTCTTCAACTACGCCGGTCGCCCTTACCTGACTTCCTACTGGGCCTCCCAGCTCCGCAATCGCTACAGCGAGAGCGGCTACCCCGGTGACGAAGACTCCGGCGCCATGGCCTCGCTCTATTTCTTCACCACCGCCGGCTTCTTCCCGATGGCCACGCAGGACGTCTACTACCTGCACGGCGCGCGCGTGCCCGAGGTGCAGTTCAATGTCGCCGACGGCAAGACCTTCACGATCAAGGCCGAGAACGCCGGTGGCGATAACCTCTTCATCCAGTCTGCCCTGCTCAACGGTGTGGCGCTGAACGTGCCGGCGATTCACCACGCCGACATCACCGGCGGCGCAACCGTCGAACTCGTGATGGGTGCCTTCCCTAACGTATGGGGCACCGGCTCCGACTTCGCCGCCGTGGAGAGCGATGACGCCTCCGCCATCTCCGGCTGGACGATGGCCAAGGGCTCCGGCGAGCTGACGGGTGCCAACTCCAACGCTCCCGCCTGGGGCGAAGGGGCCGATGCCGCCGCCGACACCGCCGTGCAAGCCGCTTTCGAAACGGTGCAGCTCGACCAGCCCGGCGCCACGATCACCTTCAGTACCTCGCTCACGCTGACCGGCATCACTGCCGAAACCAGCGATGCAGACCTGCTGGCCTGGGGCCTCTTCTTCGGCACCGAGCAAAACGGCCAGATCATGCCCGGCTACCTCGCGACCAACGACGCGGTCAATAACAGCGCCAGCGTCATCCTCGGCCGCGACCAGTCCGTGCAACAGCCGTTCTACGCATCCAGCGAAGGCCGCACGCTCACGACTTACCGCATGCCGACGCCGGAACTGGCCGACGGTGCCTATCGTGTGGTGCTGACCCTCTCGCGCACCGAGCAAGACACGATCGACTACTACGCGGCCCTCGTCCGCGAAGAAGACGGCGTGCTGCTCAGCGCCTTTACTGGCTCCGACCAGTCGCCCACCACTTTCGTCTTCAACCGCGTCGGCCTGCGAGTCGGTGCCGGGGTGGACGTCGATTCGGTGCAACTGGCCAACGCCAAGATCCTCGCCCAAGGGCAATCGACCGACCCGACGAACAACATCGTGCTCGTCGGCGGCGTCAACGACAGCGGCCACGTCGCCCTCTCCTGGGGCGGTGAGCTGAGCAACGACGTCGAATCCCTCGCCATCCGCTACCGCATCAAGGGCAGCGATCAGTGGCTGACGCTCGTCTCCGGCCTCGCCCCGACAGCGACTTCCTACACCAACTCGCATCTCCCGATCCTGAACGATTACGAGTTCCAGATCGTGGGCCTGAAGGGCGACGACGTGGTCGACACCTCCGACACGGTCTCGGCCCAGCCGACCGCTTCAGAAACGACCTATGTAGCCAAGCTCATCGAGTCGGGCGACATCTGGAAGTTCCTCGACAACGGCAGCGACCAAGGCACCGCCTGGCGCGCTCCCTCGTTCGACGACAGCTCGTGGAGCGAAGGCCCGTCCAAGCTCGGTTATGGCGACAGCCACAACACGACCACGATCGGCTACGGCCCGGATTCCAATAACAAGTATCCGACGACTTACTTCCGCCATCATTTCACCGTCGATTCGGTGCAAAACGTGGTGGGCCTGAATGTCGATGTGGTGCGCGACGATGGGGTGATCCTCTACCTCAACGGCCACGAGATCGTGCGTGACAACATGCCCGCCGGCGAGGTCGACTACCTCGATTGGTCGGCCAACACGGTCGACGGCTCGGCCGAGACGACGTTCTACAACTTCGTGGTCTCCAGCCGCTACCTCGTAGAGGGCGCAAACGTGCTCGCCGCTGAAGTCCACAACCGTTCGGGCAACAGCTCCGACCTCGGCTTCAACCTCAAGGTGGGTGCGCTGGTCTACTCGGAGAACGCGCCGGAGCCGGTCAGCGAATCCGTGACCGCCGAAGTCGACGGCCATGCCGGCAGCGACTACACCGGCAGCCTCGCCCAATACGTGACCGACCCGAACGGCGACGCCCTGGCCTTCTCCAAGGTGAGCGGCCCCGCCTGGCTCGTGGTTAACGCCGACGGCAGCATCTCCGGCCAACCCGGCATGGGCGACATCGGCGAAAACCGCTTCGTCATCTCCGTCACCGACGGTATGGACGGCACGGTGGAGTTCGAATACATCGTCCACGTCGACGAAGGCTTCGAGCTGGCCCGCGCACCCCTCCCGACCCTCGGCGAACGTCTCCGCTTTGGCGTCATCCCCGACACGCAAGGCAGCACCAACGGCGTGCCGGTGGTGGAAGCCAGCAGCGTTGCCGCCAAGATCATCGAGCTCGCTCCCGAGCTGGTGATCGAAGTGGGTGACGTGACCGACGGTAACTCCTCGGGCGACAGCAAGCTCTCGCAGCTCAACTTGCTCAAGCAGACCATGGTCAACCCGCTGCGCGACGCCGGCATCGAATACTACCCGGTGCGCGGCAACCACGACTCGAACGCCAGCAGCCTCACCAGCGACCAAGCTTGGGTGTGGCAAAAGGCCTTCCCCTGGCTCTTCGAAGGCCAGGAACCGCTGATCGACCCGACCGACGTGCCCGGTGGCAGCGGCGCAGCCCCCAACTACCGCAACTACTCGTTTGTCCTCGATACCGGCGCCAATACCTTCCTCATCGCCCTCGACGAGTGGGATGGCGGCACCGATACGAATTACAGCGAATGGCTGCGCGCCAAGCTGGCCGAGATCCGCGCCGAACACCCGGATGCCCACATCTTCCCGTATTCGCACACGGGCGTCTTCGCGACCAGCCTCCACCCGGCCATGACGGAGTACATCTCCACCGGCCCGGGGCCATTCATCGAAGCCTGTGCCGAATACCACATCGACGGCTGGCTCGCGGGCCACAACCACATCTACGACCGCTCCATGGCCGTGGATATCGACAACGACTCGCGCTCCGAGTTCTTCTACATTACCTGTGGCTCCGCTTCGGAGAAGTTCTACGGCCTGCAGCGCGCCCCGGTTGAAAACCAGCGCCTCAACCACCTCGTGGACAGCACGCAGACCCCGGGCGAACCGATCGCCTTCCAGATCATCGAAATCAACGGCCCGTTTGTGACGATGCACAACTGGATGGCGCCGCAGAACCCGAACGGCACCTTCACCGAGTGGACGGTCTGGGACACCTACGCCTACTCGCGCAACGGCGGCCAGTTCAACGTCGCGGCCGAAGCCAACTACAACTCCGCCAACATCACCGACGTTGCCCCGGATGCGGAAGGCTTCGTCGGCACCGGCCTCGCCATCGCCGACGGCATCAACAGCGACGCCACCTACTACACGGCAGAAAACAAGACCTTCGGCCTCTACCGCAACATCACGGTGGGCTGGGTCCAGCAAAGCCAGTGGTACGATGCCGAAGGTGTGCAGCTGATCTCCGACATCGCGAGCATCAACGGCATGCGCAATCACCCGACGCGTAACCGTGCCGACGCCTACACGCTCTCGCTCGCCTACGACGACAGCACCCTGTCGCCCTCGCAGGAGCAGCAGCTGAGCATTGTGGCCTTCCTCGATGCCGATACGAGCGACGAAGACGCCGGTGACTGGATCAACGCCGCCAGCGCCACCCTCGGCGAATTCGCCACCCAGCCCGTCTACCGTGCTGCCAAGGCCGACGACGCCGTCGGCACCTGGGGTATCGACATCGAAAACAACGTGGTGTGGGCGCGACTGGACTACCAGGGCGACTTCGCCATCGCCTCCAATGTCGTCGATACCGACGGCGACGGCCTCGAAGACGCCTGGGAAATGGCCTACTTCGGCACCCTCGAATACGGTGCGGAAGACGACGTCGACGGCGACGGCCTGACCAACCTGCAGGAGCAAAGGATCGGCACCGACCCGATGCTCGCCGATACCGACGGCGACCTCTTCGACGACGGAGTGGAATACGCCAACGGCCTCGACCCGCGCATGTATAACTCCGACCTGCAAGGTAGCCTGCTCGATGCCATTCGCCAGAGCCAGGAGCTGCAAAACCAGTTGGGCCTCTATACCTCCTCCACCATCGTGGGCCTCGCTGGCGGCAAGCCGGTGATCGCGATCGGCGAAGACGGCAAGATCAGCCTCAAGCTCCAGCTCTACTACAGCGAAGACCTCGAAAGCTGGGAGCCGGTCGAAGAAGTCGAAGTCCAACCCGAGGTCGACACCTCCGGCGCCGGCTTCTTCATGTGGTCGCCCGACGTTTCCGACGCGCTGCCGACCGAAGAGTAAAACCCTTCCAGTCAGCTCACGTTGCCCGTGGCGGGCGCCTGCCGGCACTCGCCTCAGCCCCGCCCGGGCAGCGTTCTATTTTCGACAACCGTTCTTCCCGAGGGGAGAGCGGTTGTTCTTTTATTGCCAGGCAGGTGGGAGGAAAACGCCGATTTCGAGGCGCAGACGTTCTTCTGGAAAAATGTGGCCTTCTCTCGCCAGGAAGTCTGCGAATGCCTTCAACGCTCTCCAGCTTAGCGCTGGCGGCTTCCGAATCCCGCGAAGCTCAACAACTTTGCCCAGTGGGGGATTTGGCTGGAAAAACCGTGAAGTAGGCGTAAGCTGTCTGTATGGCCAAACCTGAGCAGTGCAAACACTGTCAAAAACCGGCTACCATCCATCTCACCCAGATCGTCGACAACAAGATGCACCAGGTCGACCTTTGCGAGGACTGTCCGTTCAAGCAAGGGGTCACCGATCCGGAAGGCTTCTCGCTGGCAGACTTTCTGATGAAGCCGCCGGCGGCCCTCGGTGCCCGCCAGGAGGCTCTGCGGTGCGAGGAGTGTGGTTTTACCCCCGCCGACTTCAAGAAGACGGGCCGTTTCGGCTGCCCGCATTGCTACAGCACGTTCTCGGACTTGCTGCAGCCGATGCTGCGCAACATGCACAAAGATGTGGTGCACCGGGGCAAGACTCCTGAGCGTGCGCGACAGCGGGTCGACATCAAACGGCAGTTGAAAGAGCGCGAAGACGCCATGGCCGAAGCCATCGCAGAAGAAAACTACGAGAAAGCGGCTGAAATTCGCGACGAAATCAACGAACTTAAGAAACAGCTCGAGGCCGAAACGGCCTCATCGTAAGCGATCACATGCAGATCACTCCCCTCATCGCCGCCAAAGCGGAGCTGACCTCGGGTGGGCTCCCGGCGGAGCCTATTGTCCTGAGCACACGGATCCGCCTGGCGCGTAACATTGTGTCAGTGCCCTTCCCGGGGCGTGCCACTTCGTCCCAGCGCGAGCAGGTTTTGCACACCTGCTTCGACGCCATGCGGGAGGTGGGCGACTTCAAGGACGGGCACCTGCTCGAAATGCTCAAGCTTTCCCCGCTGGAGCGCCAGGCCCTCGTCGAGCGCCACCTCATCAGCCGCGAGCTCAGCCAGTCCGAGCACGCCGCCGGGGTCGCCGTGAGCGACGACCAGAAGATCTCCGTCATGGTCAACGAGGAAGACCACCTGCGCCTGCAACTCGTGCGCACCGGCTTCAACCTCGACACCACCTGGAGCGAGATCAACGCCCTCGACTCCGCGCTCGAAGACAAGCTCGACTACGCCTTCAACGACCAGCTCGGGTACCTAACTGCTTGCCCTACAAACCTCGGCACCGGCTTGCGCGCCAGCGCGATGCTGCACCTGCCGGGCCTGGTGATGCAGGAGTATATGGAGAAAGTCGTGCGTATGGTGAACCAGCTCGGCATGGCCGTGCGCGGGCTCTTCGGCGAAGGCTCGGAGGCCACCGGCTCCATCTTCCAGATCTCCAACCAGCAAACGCTGGGGGAGAGCGAGCAGGACATCATCAAGCGCCTTTCGAGCATCCTCCACGCGATCATCGAGCAGGAACAAAATGCCCGCCAGGTGATCCTGGAGAAAAAACCGGCCCGACTTTTCGACAAAATTGGCCGGGCCTACGGCATTTTGCAGAATGGGCATCTTTTAAGCTCAGAAGAAGCCATGAATTTGCTGAGCCTCCTGCGGCTGGCAGTCGACCTCGGGCTGCTGCCCGACGACTACCGCACCCAAGTGGACCGGCTCTTTATCGAAGCTCAGCCAGGCCACGTGCAACTGACCGCTCAAGGCGAAATCGAACCGCGCGAGCGCGATAAACAACGCGCTACCAGAATGCGGGAAGAGTTTGCACACGCACCGACTCTAAATTATAAAAACCTATCATACCCAGCCGGGTAAACCCCGATCTTCGCCATGGCAATGGAACCGATGAACAACTTTACGCCACGGGCACAGCAAGTCCTCGCCCTGGCACGCAAGGAGGCAGACCGTTTTCACCACAACTACGTGGGGACCGAGCACTTGCTGCTGGGTCTGATCAATCTGGGCCAAGGCGTCGCCGTCAATGTGCTCCAGAAGATGGGCCTCGACCTGGAGACGGTGCGCAGCGCCGTGGAAAAGCAGGTCGGCAAAGGTCCGGCCGCCAAGCCGAGCGGCAACATCCCCTACACGCCCCGCGTGAAGAAGGTGTTGGCCCTCGCCGGGCGCGAAGCGAAGGCGCTCAACCACTCCTACGTCGGCACCGAGCACATCCTGCTCGGCCTGCTGCGCGAAGGGGAGGGCGTGGCCGCACGCGTGCTCAAGAGCCTCGATGTGGACGTGGAGCGCTGCCGGGAGGAAATCCTTTCCGAACTGGATCCCAATTTTGCCGGTGAAGGCGGTGAACCCGCCGGGGCCGGTGCCAGCCCGACCGGTGCGCCCGAGGACAAGAAGGACGTCAAGACGCCCGCGCTCAAAGCCTTCGGTCGTGACCTGACCGAGCTGGCGCGCAACGGAGACCTCGACCCGGTCATTGGCCGGAAGAAGGAAATCCGCCGCGTCATCCAGATCCTCTGCCGCCGCAGCAAGAACAACCCGGTGCTGATCGGGGAAGCCGGCGTGGGCAAGACGGCCATCGTCGAAGGCCTCGCGCTGGAAATCGCCAACGGCCTCGTGCCGGAGATTCTGGCCGACAAGCGCCTCATCACCCTCGACCTCGCCCTGATGGTCGCGGGCACGAAGTACCGTGGTCAGTTCGAGGAGCGCATCAAGGCCGTGATGGACGAGATTCGCCGCGCCAAGAACGTCATCATCTTCATCGACGAACTGCACACCATTGTGGGTGCTGGTGCCGCCGAAGGTGCCATGGACGCCTCCAACATCTTCAAGCCCGCCCTCAGCCGGGGCGAGCTGCAGTGCATCGGCGCCACCACGCTGGCCGAATACCGCAAGTATATCGAGAAGGACAGCGCGCTCGACCGCCGCTTCCAAAGCGTGATGGTCGATGCTCCCAACGAAGCCGACTCCCTCGAAATCCTCAAGGGCATCGCGCCGAAGTACGAGGAGCACCACAAGGTGTCGTTCACCCCGCTCGCCCTCGAAAGCGCGGTCAAGCTCTCCGAACGCTACATCACCTCCCGCTACCTGCCGGACAAGGCGATCGACGTGCTCGACGAAGCTGGCGCCCGCGCACGCATCAATTCGCTCAACCGCCCGCCGGAGATCGAAGAGCTGGGCAACCAGATCGACGAAATCTGCACCAAGAAGGAAGAGGCCATCAGCAAGCAACAGTTTGAGGATGCCGCCCGCTTCCGCGATCAGGAGAAGCAACTGCGTCAGAAGCGCGAAGACATGATCGAAGACTGGAAGCGCAACCGCGCCGAGTCCGTGATCACGGTCGACGAAGACGACATGCTGCAAGTGGTCAGCGATTGGACGGGTATCCCGCTCAACCGCATGGAGCAGAAGGAATCCGAGCGCCTGCTCAACCTCGAGAAGGAGCTGCAAGGGGCCGTCATCGGTCAGGACGAAGCGACCATCGCCATCGCCAAGGCGCTGCGCCGCAGTCGCGCCGATTTGAAGGACCCTCGCCGCCCGATCGGTTCGTTCCTCTTCATGGGCCCGACCGGTGTCGGTAAGACGCACCTGGCCAAGACCCTCGCGGAGCTGATTTTTGGCGACAAGGAATCGATCGTCCAGATCGACATGTCCGAGTACATGGAGAAGTTCTCCGTCAGCCGCCTCATCGGCTCGCCCCCCGGTTACGTGGGTTACGAGGAAGGTGGTCAGCTGACCGAGGCCGTGCGCCGCAAGCCCTACAGCGTGGTCCTCTTCGATGAAATCGAGAAGGCCCACCCGGACGTCGTGCAGTTGCTGCTCCAGGTGCTCGAAGAAGGCCGCCTGACCGACTCGCTCGGTCGCACGGTCGACTTCCGTAACACGATCATCATCATGACCTCCAATGTGGGCGCACACATCCTGCAAAAGGGCACGGGTCTGGGCTTCGGCACCGACGACGTGGACTTCTCGTGGGATTCGACCCGTTCAAAGATCCTCGACGAGGCCAAGCGCGTCTTCAAGCCGGAGTTCCTGAACCGGATCAACTCGATCATCGTGTTCCGCCAGCTCAACCGCAGCCACCTGCGCCAAATCATCGACATCGAGCTCAAGGGTATCACCCGTCGCCTGCGCGACCGTGGTATCGACCTCGAAGTGGAAATGCCCGCCAAGGACTTCCTCATCGAGCAAGGCTACGACGAGAAGTATGGCGCGCGCCCGCTCCGCCGCTCCGTCGAGCAGTTCCTCGAAGACCCCTTGGCCGAAGCCGTCCTGCGCGGCGAGATCAAGGAAGGCGAACCGCTCACGGTCAAGCTGACCGAATCGGGCCGCTCGCTGGCCTTCGTCCAGCGCGAGCCGGCGGAGGAAGCCGGTAGCCCCAACGAAAAGTAAGGGCAGACTGAACCTTTAACCAAACGGGCCTCATTCCACAGTGGAATGAGGCCCGTTTTTTATCTCAAATGGAGGCGCTCGGCTACTCCGTCACCAGCCGGAAGAAGCGGGGCGCGTCGTTCGACAACGGCTCGGTGCGGCTGCCGTCGGGGTCGAGCGAAAACCAGATCGACCACGCCTGCAGGTCGGTGCTCTGCTCCACTCGCACCGCCACGTCTTCACTGGCCGTGGCGGCCAGCGAGACGCCGGTTTCGGTCGTCACCAAGTCCAGCGTCGGGTCTTCCAGCAACAGCTTGAAGATCGTGCCGCTGCCAAAGCTGGCAAAGTAGATCGAGCCATCCGCGCCTGCACCCATCGTGGTGATGCCATAATTTGTGTCGCGCAGTTGAGTGCTCTCCCAGCCCTCGCTCCCCCAGCTCAGACGCCAGATGCGGCCCGAGGTGAAGTCCGTATAGATGTAGTCGCCTGCATAGATCGACGGATGCTCGGGGCGGTAAGGGTAGCCGCCTGTGATCGACGAGCCGAACTCGTGGCCGTATGTGGCGACCGGCACCGTCTCGGTGCCCACTGTCAGGGTGGCACTCTCGCGATAGATGGCATCGCCCTCGTAGCGGGGCCAGCCGTAGTTCAACCCGCCCACGCCGTCGGGCTGGTGGTTGATTTCTTCAAAGGCATCCTGGCCCACATCGGCGATAAAGAGGTCGCCGGTGACGGGGTCGAAGCTGTAGCGCCACGGGTTGCGCAGGCCCAGCGCCCAGATTTCGTCCCGCACCTCGTTGTTGCCCACAAACGGGTTGTCCGCGGGAATAGCGTAGTCGCGCTCGTCGTTGGCCGGGAAGTCGTCGCCGTCCACGTCGATCCGCAGCATTTTGCCGAAGAGGCTGGAGGGGTCCTGCGCCCGGTTGTCCGGGTCGCCCCCGCTGCCGCCGTCTCCCAAGGCCAGGTAGAGGTAGCCGTCCTTGGGCCCAAACTGGAGCTGGCCCGCGTTGTGATTGGAGTAGGGCTGGTCGGCGACAAAAATCACATCGCCCGACTGCGGATCGGCTTCCCAGCGGTCCGGGAGCAGTTCGTAGCGCGCGACGACCGTTTGCAGCTGCCCTTGGACGGTGCGGGTATAATTGACGAAGAATTGATGGTTTTCGGCAAAGTTGGGGTGCAGGGCCAGGCCGAGCAGTCCACCCTCACCGTCGCTGTCCACCAGATTCTGGATGTTGAGCACGGGCGTCTCGACGGTTTGCTCCGTGGTGGGGTTCAGGAGCATTACCCGACCGGGCCGCTCCACGATTAAAAGGCCGCTGCCGGGGGTGGCCTGGATGTCGGTCGGGCTGGCAAACCCGTTCCCGACTTGTATGATCTGGTGGCTGAAGAGGCTGGGAGCGGCGGCGATGCCTCCCAAGAGCGATAAGGCGAACAGAGACGGGTGAGGCTTCATGATGAGTTTGGGTTGGCGGCCGGGCAGGGGAGGGCGTCGCAACGCCGCTCAGTCCTTGGCCAGCCGCAGTTCAAAAATCTGCACCGTGTAAGGCTGCAGGCGCACGTAGAGCCCCTGTTTGAACATCTCGCTGCCCGAGCGCAGGTAGACCTCCGGCGAAAGCCGGTCGCGTAACTGCCAGAGCCTCCCGCAGACGCCGCAGTTGGGCACCATCACGCGGCCCTCCTCCGAGTGCTCGGACAAGTTGGCCACCACCAGGTCCATCCGCCCATCGCCGGCACGCCATAGGTAGGCCTGCACGCGCCAGTGCGAGTGGTTCCCTTGCCAGGCCGCCTGCGTCTCCAGCAGCTGCCACTCGCCTTGGCCGACCGAGCTGTCCTGCAGCATCAGCAAGAGGCGCTCATAAAACGCCAGTTCCTCGTCGTCGGGCACCTCGTCGGCCCGTCGGCTCAAGTGGAGCGAGTGGTGATGTTTCAGGGCCTCCATCTGCCCATCGTGAATCAGGCGCATCCCCGGGAGCGTGGCCACCATAGTTGCAGCGGCGCGGCGCAGTTGCGACACTGGGATGGCGCGCGCGGCCCGCGGCTCGTCGTGGTTTTCGATGAAGAAGACGGAATTGCCCGCCAGCCGACGGTCGGTCAGGGAGCCCCGCAGCCCCTCCACCTTGCGGGCCACAATCAAGTCGTAAAACTGCTTGCGGTAGGTGAAGTCGAACCCCAGGGCCTGCAGATGGGCCTCCATGCCCCAATACGCCTCCGCCATGAAGGTGAAGCGCGGGTGCTTCTGGTGCACGCGGTCGATCGCCCAGGCCCAGAACTCCTCGTAAGGGGCGGGCAGGGGCTCGTAATCTCCGCCCCAGATGGCCTTGAAGGTATCGCTGATGGCGAGCATCGCCAAGTCGCAGCGCACGCCGTCGCAGAGGTCGGCCACCCGCTGCAGTTGCTTCAAGGCGTTGTCGCGCACCGCCTGCATGCGGAAGTCGAGCTGCAGCGTGTCCTTCCAGGCCGGGAAATACGGGTCGCGCCCATGGGCAAACACATGGTCACCCAAGCGCACGAACCGGTCGGGCTCGGCCTTCAGGTCGCCTTCCGTCCCGCGGATAAAATACTCCGGATGGCTCTCGACCCACGGGTGATCCAGCGCGGTGTGGTTGAGGACGAAGTCGAGGATCAGGGCGATCCCGCGCTTGGCCAGCTTGTGCCGCAAGGCCTGCAGGGCATCGGCGCCCCCCAGCTCGGCGGCCACGCGCCCACGCTGGATGGCATAGGGCGAGCCGCAGACATCTTCCGGCTGCCAGCCGGGGAGGTCTTCCTCGTAGTGGCAGGTAAAATCCGGGTGGGTGCGGCTGACTTCCACACTGCTGACGCCGCGCTGCCATACGCCCATGATCCAGATGGCCTGGAAGCCGAGCTTGTGCCAACGGTCGAGCAGCGCATCGGGTGTATCCGCAAGCGTGGCGTCATTGCCCGCCTCCTGCTGGCATCGCTGCAGCAGCTGGCTGGCGCGGATTTCGTAAACGAGCGGGTGACGTTTGAGGGCAATGCCCTGGGGAGTCGAAACCGGCGTGGGAGCGTGGTTACGGCGCGAAGCGACCGACGCCCCGCCGGGAGCAAATACGGAGGGAGCTTGGGCAGGCATCATCATCATGACCGGACCTCTTTGGGCTGAATAGGGGAGTGGGCTGGAAGCCACCTAATATATATGCCGTTTTTCCAGCCGTGTAAAACGGTTTTACACGCTTCGATAACGAGCCCGCTGCAACCCCGGCTTGCGGGCGACCTCTTTTCCGTGTAGAAGTAGTTTTATGGATATGCCCCCCTTGGATTGGTATTGGATGCTGACCGTTGTCGCCTGGGCTCTTGTGACCCTTGCGCTCGGTTACGTCTGGGGGGCACACCAAGGGCGGAAGGAAGCGGAGGCAGAAGCGGCCGACGCCGAGCCGGCGGCCCCACAGCCCACCTTCACGCTCGAAACCGATCTGGAGATCCTGGAGATCTACAACGACCCACGGCCCATTCTCGACGGCTCGGCTGAAGCCACCGAGCCAGGCGCCGTCCAGTCCGAAATGGTCGAGCGTACCGCCAAGGTCCGTAAGCGCTCGACCGGAGAAGTCCGCCTCATCCGGCTCGTGGTGCCCGATTGATCCCGGGTGTCGATTTGCGCCGGAAAACGTTGAGGTAGAGCCGTGTATCCGATACCGTCGTACACGTTACCCAAGCCCCATGGAATCGAAACTCTATCAATCCCCCGTTTTCGACATGGCGTGCCAGCAGTTCGACTTGGCCGCCGATATCCTGCAGCTCGACGACAACGTCCGCAACCGCACCAAGTTCCCCAAGCGCTGCGTTGCCGTCGCTTTCCCCTTCAAACGCGACGACGGCAGCGTCCAGATGCTCGAAGGCTACCGCGTGCAGCACCACCTCTCCAAAGGGCCGACCAAGGGCGGCTTGCGCTTCCACCAGGAAGTGACGCTGGGTGAGGTCGGCGCGCTCGCCATGTGGATGAGCTGGAAGACCGCGCTCGCCGGCCTGCCCTACGGTGGGGCGAAAGGCGGCGTGGCGGTCGACCCCACAACTCTCAGCCTGGCGGAAAAAGAGCGCGTGGCCCGCCGGTTCATGCAGGAGATGATCCCCTTTGTCGGACCCAATACCGACATCATGGCACCCGATATGGGCACCAATCCGCAGATCATGGCCTGGATGATGGACACCTACTCCAACATCGTAGGCGTCTCGACCCCGGCCATCGTCACCGGCAAGCCCGTCGAAATCGGCGGCAGTCAAGGCCGCGTGGAAGCGACCGGTCGAGGTGTCGCGTATCTCGTAAAGCGTTATCTGGAAGCCTATGGCGTCCGGCCGGGCCAAGCGACGGTCGCGATCCAGGGCTTTGGCAACGTGGGTACCTACGCGGCGCTCGGGCTGGTGGATTACGGCTGCAAGGTGATCGCAATTTCCGACGTTTCGGGCGGTATTTACAACGCCAGGGGCGTCGACGTGCATGAAGCCATCCGCTACCTGGAGGTCAACCCCACGTTGGCGGGCTACCAGGGGGGCGATGTGATCGACAATGCGTCCCTGCTTGAGCTCGACTGCACGGTGCTCGTCCCGGCGGCCCGCGAGCAGGTGGTAAACGCGGAAAACGCTTCTCGCCTGCGCTGCCGCTTCCTCGCCGAAGCCGCGAACGGACCAACCACAGTGGAGGCCGACGCGATTCTCGAAGCGCGCGACGACGTGCAAGTCATTCCCGACATCCTCTGCAACAGCGGCGGCGTCATCGTCTCTTACTTCGAGTGGGTGCAAGACCTCTCCAGCCTCTATTGGGAGCGCGAAGAAGTGCTGCGTCGCCTTTACGAGATCCTCGAACGTGCCCGCTACGAAGTCGAAGCGCAACGCGAACGCCTGGGGGTGAGTCGCCGCATGGCCGCCCTCAGCCTCGGCATCCACCGCGTGGCGCAGGCCAAGGCCGTGCGCGGCATCTTTCCTTAAAGCGGCGGCCCACGGGGCCTACAACAGCTTCTGCGAATACTCGCGCAGGCGCACCATGTCGCCCAGCACTCCTTCGAACTCGATGCGGATCTGCGGCAGCAGGCGCGTGACGGCTCGGAGGTCCTGGTGCTTGGCGGCATCGTCGAGCATCTCGCAGAGCTGCCCCAGCCGCAGCGCGCCGAAGGTCGGCATGGCACCCTTGAGGGAGTGGCCGATGCGCTTGATCTCGGTCAGGTTGGCCTGCTGAATGGCGTCATCCAGCTCGTCGATCGCGGGCGGCATCGTCGTGAGGAAGACGTCCACGATATCGTTGAGATAAACGGCGTCCTCTTCAAAATTCTCCAGGCCGGCACCTTGGAGAAAGGCCACGAGGTTGAGATGTTCCAGATCGGGCAGGGAGGTCATGGAAGAAGAGCCTCACACCTGGTCCCCGAGAAAAAAATGGAGCCAGCCATCGGACTCGAACCGACGACCTGCTCATTACGAATGAGCTGCTCTACCAACTGAGCTAGGCTGGCGCAGAAAGATAGGATAGTGTGGGGGTGGGGTGTGGTTGACAAGGCAAATGTAAGGATAAGAGCATTTTTTTATCGCTGGCAATCCTTTTCGCTTGCGCATAATGCGGTTAGCGATAAGGATGGTAAACATAAACAATGCAGCACTTCAGCTACACAACTTGCCAGGCCTTCTGGTGGTGGAAAGCGGCTCTCCGATGGTGACGAGGCGCTAGTTGAGCCTGTCCCCTTGGTTGGAGCCGATCGCAAAAAGAACGCGGTCGGCTTTTTTGTTTTTAAATTTTTGATCTTCAAGCTTTTCCACCACCATGAGTATTTCTGCACCCACCTACGATCTTCAATCCTGTGCCGTTTTTGGCCGCACGCTCGGCGAATACCGCCGGTATTTTGCGCTCGACGGCATCCTGCCGCACTACAGCTTCCTCGACGTCGCTGCCGGTAGCGCCAGTTTTACCGCCGAGGCCCATGAGCTCGGTTACCGGGCTCGGGCCCTCGACCCGGCCTATGCGATGAACGGGCGGGCACTGCGCCTGCGCATCCAGGAAGATTACGAGCGCTGTATCGACCGCCTCAAGCTGAGCCGCGCCCACTTCCAGGCTGCGGCTGACCAAACGCTACAGGCGGCCATCCAGCGCCGTGCCGATGCGCGCGACCGCTTTTTGGCCGACTTCCCGGCCGGGCAGGGCATGGGCCGCTACCTTGCCGACGGCCTGCCCTTCACCGGGCTGGAGACCGGCGCCTTCGACTACGTGCTCTGCGGGCACTTCCTCTTCCTCTACGGGCACTTCGAGGAATTCGACTACGCCTTCCACCTCGCCGCCGCGCAAGAGCTGGCCCGCGTGGCCCGGATCGAAGCGCGGATCTACCCCGTGATCCAGATGAATTCCGAGCCATACCCGCATCTCGACGCGCTTCGGGAGGCCTTGGAGGGGCAGGGTATTGCCAGCGAGCTGCGCCCCGTCGACTACGAATTCCTGCGCGGGGCCAACCAGATGCTCGTCCTGCGGCGCGAAAACGCTTAACTGGACGCCATGTACCGCTACCCGGTTTACTTCGTCAACGCCTTCACGCGCGAGCTGTTTGGCGGCAACCCGGCCGCCGTCTGCCCGCTCGAAATGTGGCTGCCCGACCGCACGCTGCAGGCCATCGCCGCTCAGCACAACCTCTCGGAGACGACTTTCTTCGTGGGCGCGGGCAACCGCTACCACCTGCGCTGGTTCACCCCGGCCAAGGAAGTCGACCTCTGCGGCCACGCTACGCTGGCGGCCGTGCACGTGCTGCGTGGTCGGCAACCCGAGACGAAGCGCTTCATCTTCGACACCCGCAGTGGCAAACTGGAGGCGAAGGTCGACGATGAAGGCCGGACCGAGTTGAACTTCCCGGCCTACACCGGCTGGGAAGAGGTCGGGCCTACCTTTCTCTCCCGCTTGGGCGAGACGGGGCGGGCCGTGGCCGTCAAATCGCTCGGCCAGCCCGACTTGCTGATCGAGCTGGAAAACGAAGCTGCCGTGCGCGCCGCCGTCCCGGTGATGGCGGAGTTGACGGCGCTGCCCTACCGTGGGTTGATCCTGACGGCCCCGGGCGAGCGGACCGACTTCGTCTCGCGCTTCTTCGCCCCGGCCTTTGGGGTCGACGAGGATCCTGTCTGCGGTAGCGCGCATTGCCTGTTGACCCCTTATTGGGCGCAGAAGCTGGGCAAGACCGAGTTGACCGCGCTGCAGGTCAGCCAGCGAGGTGGCGAGCTCTTTTGCCGCCTGGAAGAGGACCGCGTGGCGATTGCCGGGCATTCTCGCCTCTATGCGCAAGGCGACATCGCGCTCCGGCCCGACGACATCCTGCGATAGGGCAGCAGGCGCGGACACAAAAAAGCCCGGCATTACTGCCGGGCGAGAGATTCGAAAGTCTCTTTGGGGGGTAGGACTAGTAGCGATCGCCACCGCGGCCACCGCCGCCGTAGCCACCACGGCCACCACGGTCGCCACCGCGGCCACCGCCGCCGTAACCACCGCGGCCACCGCCGCCGCCACCGAAGCCGCCGCGACCACCGCCGCCGCCGCCGAAGCCACGACCGCCGCCGCCACCACCGAAGCTACGGCCACCGCCGCCGCCGCCACGCTCTTCCTTCGGGCGGGCTTCGTTCACGGCCAGGGCGCGGCCGTCGAGTTCGCGACCGTTCATTTGCTCGATCGCGTTAGCGGCTTCATCAGCGGAAGCCATGGTTACAAACGCAAAGCCGCGCGGGCGGCCGGTTTCGCGGTCCATCACCACAAAAACATCCGTAACTTCGCCGAACTGCTCGAAAGTTTCGCGCAGGGTTTGTTCGTCCGTGTCAAAAGACAGGTTGCCAACGTACAGTTTAGTATTGCTCATCTGAAGTAATTCTTTCGCTGATCCGATCACTCAAAACGGGTCTCCGGGAATCGGATAAAAATCATCTTCAGAGCAACTCTCGACCGACAATTCACCAAGTTCCGACGTGCCTACGGTTCAAACGATGGGGCGTAAATAAAGAGACTTTGCCCGCCTCTGGCGAGCATATTCTTATAGAAGTTGAGCCCTAATGGTCAAAAATTAGAACTTCATGCCGCCGAAGGGGCCTTTGCCACCTCCGCCGGGCAGTCCGCCGCCCGGAAAACCGCCTCCGGGGAAGCCTCCACCGGGCAAGCCACCCTTGCCGCCCGGCATCTTGCCCTGCAGCTTTTCCATTTTCTTCATCATCTGCTCCATCTTGGGGCCCTGCATCATCTTCATCATCTTTTTCATCTGCTGGAACTGCTTGATGAGAGCGTTCAGGTCGCGGACCTCCATGCCGGCCCCTTTGGCGATGCGCGCGCGGCGGCTGCCGTTGAGGATGCTGGGGTTGCGGCGCTCCTGCAGGGTCATGGAGAGGATGAGGGCCTCCGTGTGCTTGAGCTTCTTTTCTTCCTTCTCACCGATTTCGACGCCGCTCATGCCCGGGAGCATCTTTACGATGCTGCCCAGCGGGCCCATGCGCTGCATCGCCTTCATCTGGCTGAGGAAGTCTTCGAAATTGAAGTCGGCGCGCTGGAGCTTTTCGGCCATGCGCATGGCCTCCTTCTCGTCCACGGCCTCCTGGGCGCGTTCGACGAGCGAGACGACGTCGCCCATGCCCAGGATACGCTGGGCGAGGCGGTCGGGGTGAAACACCTCCAGGTCGGTCACCTTTTCACCTGTGCCGAGGAACTTGATCGGCACATTGGTGATCGCCTTCATGCTCAGCGCGGCGCCACCGCGGGTGTCACCGTCCAGCTTGGTCAGCACGATGCCATTGAGCGGCACGGCCTCGTGGAAAGTCTTGGCGACGTTGACGGCTTCCTGGCCGAGGGCAGCGTCGGCGACGAGCAGGGACTCGTCGGGCTGCACGCGCTCGCGCAGCTGCTTTACCTCATCGATCAGCGCCGTGTCGATCTGCAGGCGGCCTGCCGTGTCAAAGAGGATGGCGTCGGCCCCCTGCTCCTTGGCCCAATCCCAGCCGCGCTTGCCGATGGCGGGCACGTCCTTGGTATCACGCTCGCAGTAAAAGAGGAAATCGTTGTCCTTCGCGATCGTCTGGAGCTGGTCGATCGCAGCCGGGCGATAGACGTCGCAAGCGATCAGGGCCGGCTTGTAACCCTTCTTGCGCAGGTGCAGCGCTAGTTTGCCGGTAAAGGTGGTCTTGCCCGAGCCCTGCAGGCCCAGCATCATCACACGCAGCGGCTTCTTGCTGCTCAGCTCGGTCGCGCCTTCGCCGAGCAGCTGGATCAGCTCGTCGTGGATGACCTTCACGATCATCTGGCCCGGGTTGACGGATTTGGTCACCTCCTGGCCTACGCTTGCCTCGCTGACGCGTGTGATGAAGTCGCGCGCCACGCGGAAGTGCACGTCGGCAGCCAGCAGGGCCTTGCGGACCTCCTGCAGGCTCTCGGCCATATTTTCTTCGGTCAGCTTCCCTTTACCCTGCAGGTTGCGCAGGGCGGTGCCCAGCCGATCGGTCAAAGTCTCCAGCATGCCGCCCATTAAGCACGGGTCGGCGGCGGGAGAAAATCAAAAAACCGGCGTTACCGTTTATTTCCCTTCCACGGCGGCGGCAGTTTCTTCGAACGAGGGCAGGGGATGGTCCTTCCAGGCCTTCTCGATCTGCGAACGCAGTGCGGCCAGATCCGTCGGGTGATGCGTAAAGACGGTCAAGTGCCACGCATCGGGCCAATCCGGGCTCTCCTCATCTTCCCCTGCCACGGTAGCGGAAGGCCACAGGAGCAAGTGCCACGGCTGCTCTGCCGCCAAGGCTTCCTTTGCCTGCTCCAACTGGGCCTGATGCGCGATCACGAGCGTCGAGGCCGGAGGCATCGTGGCCTGCCACGGTTCGAGCTCCCAGCCCAGCGACTGCAATTGTTGCTGCCACGGTGCGGCTTCGCTCCATTCGCCCAGCCATGCCATCCGGAGAGGCAGCAGGCCTGCGAGGTGGTATTGAAAATCGGTCGACTGCAGCGCCTCACACAGCAGCTTGGCCTGCGCCTGCAAATCATCCACCAGGTTCTGGAGTGCCCGGAAGTCGCTGTCTTTGGCGCGGTTTTCGAGCGCCTTGGCCGTTGCCGTCATCGTCTCGGCATAGAGGTAGCCGGTGGCGCCGGCCAGCTTGTGGGCCTCGTGGTTCAAGGCGGCGCGATCCTTTTCGTGCATGATAGCCTGTAAGTCCGCGACGTTGTGCCGGATCGCGACGATAAACCCGAAGATCCAGCGGCGAATGCGGGCGGACGGCATCGGCCAATCGCTCTCGCTCCAGGCGGTGTTCATTTGGCTGACGAGGAGCTCTCGTGCGTCTGCATCGGCTTGCTCGGCCGAGTCGTCGGGCGATGACGAGGTCTCCAGCCCATCCTGAGAAAGCTGCAGCGGGGTCGCATCGAGCCATTTCGAAAGGCACTCGACGAGCGCGGCTCGGCGGATCGGCTTGGTCAGGAAAGCCTGCATGCCGGCAGAGACGGCGCGCTGCATCTCCTCGTTTTGGGCGCTGGCAGTAAGGGCGATGATGGGGCCGGTGTAGCCGCGCAGGCGTAGCTCCTTGGTGGCGGAGAGGCCGTCCATGATCGGCATGTGCAAATCCATCAGGACGACGTCGTAAGGGTCTCCTTCGCCGTCGCGCAGCAGCTTTTCGATCGCTTCCTCGCCGTTGCAGGCCAGCTCGGCCGTCACCTGCAGCGACTGGAGCATCATCTCGATCACCTCAAAATTGGGCGCATAGTCTTCCACCACGAGGATGCGGGCACGAGGAAAGGCGCAGAGGGCCAGCTCCGGGGCGGCATCACCCTCGATATGGGAAGCGTCGGCCTCCGGCAGGGGCAGCTCGACGAGGAACTTGCTGCCCAGGCCCACCACGCTCTCCACCCGGATGTCGCCGCCCATCAAGTCGACCAGACGCTTGCTGATGGCAAGGCCGAGGCCGCTGCCGCCATACCGGCGCTGGGTGGAGGCATCGGCCTGCGTAAATTTGCTGAAGATCTTTGCCTGCGCTTCGGGCGTGATGCCGATGCCCGTATCGCGCACGGCCAGGCAGAGCGTGCGGTCGTCGCTCGCGCTCAGCTGCACGTCGATCATGCCGCGCTCGGTAAATTTGATCGCGTTGTGGATCAGATTGAGCACCACCTGCCGGATACGGAACGAATCGCCGCAGTAGGCTGGCGCCACATTGGGGGCGATGGTGAGGTCGATCTTGAGGCCCTTCTTGTCGCCGAGGGGGCGGCTGGAGATCACGATCTGCTCCAGCAGCTCACGCAGGGAAAAGGGCCGCAGCTCCAGCTCGATCTGGTTGGCCTCGATGCGCGAAAAGTCGAGGATGTCGTTGATCAGCCGCAGCAGGTTTTCGCTGGAGTTGAGGATCGTGCGCACCATGCGGCGCTGGTGGTCGGGCAGGCCGCTGTCGAGCAGCAGCTCCGCCGTGCCCAGCATGCTGTTCATGGGCGTGCGGATCTCGTGGCTCATGTTGGCCAGGAATTCGCTCTTGGCCAGATTGGCAGACTCGGCGGCCTGCTTGGCGGAGACGATCTCGGCCTGAGCGTTGCGGCGGAACTCCAATTCGTCGCGCAACTGCTGGTTGAGTGCGGTGAGCGAGTCCTGCATCGCGGCAGCCTCCAGCGTGCGCTGACGGAAAAGCCGCGCCCAGTAGCTGCTGATCGCAGCCGTGATCAGCATCGTGCCAAAGTGAAACACCAGCTCCAGCGCGGTGACGGGGGTCGTTTCCGCAAAATAGATCGGGTAGCCCTGGTTTTGCAGGAGGGCGGCGGCCAGAAAATACGTGAAGATAAACGCCACGCCGCCCCAGAACGCCTTGCAGTCCTGGTAAACGAGCTGCAGGGCGATGGACGCGAAGAAAAAGTAATGCATCTCCGGCATCCCCTGCAGCTGGTAGATATGGAGCGCCACAAAAGTCTGAAAGCTGACCCCCGCCAGCTGCCGGGTGATCCAGTGCCCCGGCAAGAGCACCGTAGAGCCCATGAAGAGCGCGGTGGCAAACGTCGCCACCGGCAACGTTACCGCCCACGAGCCGTGGAAGGTGGCCAACCACAACGAGAGGAAAAAGTGAAACGCGATGAAGCGCCGCAGGAGGCAGTCGCCCTGCAGGTATACCTTCCGCATGGTCGTTTCGACCTTGTGCGGCTCGAGGTCGGTCGCCTTGGTCGGCAAGGCGCAAAATTCTTCACAAGCTCGGGACATGGCAATGGGCGGGGGCATACCTCCGCACCTTTAAGATCGACCGTGCGCGCCGGGACTCAACCCAGCTCTTTGGCGGCGCCCCGAAAAGCCGTTGAACGGTCGGAAGCTGGGGGCGAACAACAAAAAAGCCGCCTCGGTGGAGAGGCGGCGTAAAGTCGGTCGGGTTGCGACGCAGACTACTTGGCGGCTTGGTAGCGCTTTTCGACTTCGTCCCAGTTCACCACATTCCAGAACGCGGCGATGTAGTCGGGGCGCTTGTTCTGGTAGTTGAGGTAGTAGGCGTGTTCCCACACGTCGAGGCCGAGGATCGGGGTACCGGAGCAGCCGACGAGGGCTTCGCCCATCAGCGGGTTGTCCTGATTGGCGGTATCGCACACGGCGACGCTGCCGTCGGGCTTCACCACGAGCCAAGCCCAGCCGGAGCCGAAGCGGTTGGCGCCAGCGGCGGCGAACTTTTCCTTGAAGGCGTCGAAGCTGCCGAAAGCGGCGTCGATCTTCTTGGCGACTTCACCCTTGGGAGCGCCACCGGCCTTCGGGCCGATCACCTTCCAGAAGAGGCTATGGTTGGCGTGGCCGCCACCGTTGTTGCGGACCGCCGTCTGGATGCTGTCCGGCAGGCTCTTGATACCTTTGATCAGCTCCTCGATCGACTTGTCGGCCGACACGTTGGCACCTTCGAGCGCGCCATTGAGCTTGGTCACGTAAGTATTGTGGTGCTTGGTGTGGTGGATCTCCATGGTGCGCGCATCGATATGCGGCTCCAGGGCGTCGTATGCGTAGTCGAGCTTCGGAAGTGTATATGCCATAAGAGCTTGAGATTGAGGTTTTGTAACTGCGAAAAACCGCAATAAGGCGCAGTTTCCCCGGCGCGTCAAATCTCTAAGGCATTTTGCACCCTTCTCCGGGCGTTAAAATCAGCTCTTGGCGGCGCCCAGTTCTTCCACCAGCGCCTGCACCTTCTGGTCGATGGCGGCGGTGGCCACCTCGGCGGTCTCGCGGTCAAGGTCGCGCACATCCCAATACTCGATTTCGGTCTCCTCCAGCCAGGGGCGCAAGGCCACCAGCGGCGGGTGCTCGTCGTCGTCCAGCGCGATGATGCGGGCGGCCTTTTCGAGGTCTTGCGGCGTGATCTCGCGCGGCAGGCGCTCGCGGCCCTGGATTGGCAGGCCGCGCTCTTGCAGGTAGGCGACCGTGCGGGTCGACATCTTGTGCAGGTTGACGGCCTTCAGGCCCTCGAAGTCATGGCTGAGGCCCGCGCTGTCGGCCCGCCAATCGAGGTTCTTCTCCACCGCATAGTGGTTGAAAAGTTCCTCCGCCAGGCGGCTGCGGTAGTAATTGCCGGTGCAAAGAAAGAGCAGCGTTTGCATAAGATGCAGTAGCCCAAAGTCGGCCCAAGGTCAACGCGCCAGGTCTTCCGGCTGCTCCGGCTCCTCGCCCGCTGCCATCTGCTTCATGCGCTTCAGCTTGAAGTAGGCCTGAAACAGCTCCAGGCATTCGGGCTCCATCACGCCGGCGGTCAGCTCGAAGTGGTGGTTCAGCGAGCCGATCTCGTTCAGATTGGTTGCGCCGCCCAGGCAACCCATCTTGGGGTCGCGGATGGCATAGACGACGCGCCCCAGCCGGCTCATCAGCGTCGCGCCGCTGCACATGGGGCAGGGCTCCTTTGTCACATAGAGCGTGCAATCGTTGAGCCGCCAGTCGCCGATCATGTTGGCGGCCTGGGTGATGGCGAGGATCTCGGCGTGGGCGGTCGGGTCTTTGAGCCCGTCGACGCGATTGTGCGCCCGCGCGATCACCTCGCCGCCGTATTCGATCACCGCGCCCACCGGCACCTCGTCGGCCCGCCACGCCTTGATGCACTCGTTGTAGGCGAGCGTCATGAAGTAGCGGTCGTCGCGCAGCAGCTCGCTGGGGAACTTCTTTTCGAAAGGGCAGGGCAACTCGGCCATCCGCAGCAGCCTGCCCATGCGCTGCCGCTTGGCGAGCGCAAATGCGCTATCGGCCCAGCGCCTGGACGATGACGCGGGTCACGTCGGCGATCACGGCATTGCGCTCGGCAAAGGGCACTTCGGTCTCCGTCAGGTAGACGGCCAGCACGATGGGCGCGCCCTTCGGCGGCCAGATGATGCCCACGTCGTTGCGGGTGCCGAAACCGCCTGCGCCTGTCTTGTCGCCCACCTTCCAGCCGGTCGGCACGCCGGCGCGGATGGTGTCGTTGCCCGTCTGGTTGGCGAGCAGCCACTCGACCAGTTGCGCGCGCGACTTTTCCGAAAGCACGTCGCCCAAGGCCAGCTTTTGCACATCGGCCACCACGGCGGTCGGGGTGGTCGTGTCGCGAGGGTCGCCGGGTTTACATTCCCCGAGATCCGTTTCCCAGCGGTCGAGGCGGGTCTGTTCGTCGCCCAGGGTCCGCACGAACGCCGTCAATCCCTCCGGCCCGTCCAGGGTCTTGAGGATCAGGTTGGCTGCCGTGTTGTCGCTTTGCGTCATGGTAGCTTCGCAGAGCTTCAGCAGCCGCATGCCGTTGCCACCCGCCCGCTTTTCCGTGACGGGAGACCACGAGACGAGTTCGCTGGGCTCGAAGCGGATCCGGCGGTCCAGCTTTTCCTTCCCGGCATCCACTTTTTGCAGCACCGCCGCACAGGCCAGCGTCTTGAAGGTGCTGCAGAGCGGGAAACGCTCATCGGCCCGGTAGCCCCAGGCCTCGCCTGTGCCGGTGTCGAGCACCGCAACGCCGAGGCGACCCTCGACGCTGCGCTCGATCACCTGCAGGCGTTCGATGGCAGCTGGTGGAGGCTCGGCCGCAAACAGGCGTGGAGCCATGGCCAGCGCGATCGCGCCGACCAGGAAAAGTGGATGGAGAGAACGACGAAACGTGGTGAGAGGGGACATCGCCCGTCAGCCAATCGCTTGTTTGATCGCCTGTCTAGCATGGACGGAGGGCAATGGTGTGTTGCCGGCAAAGCGCCTGGCGGGCCGCATTTTGAAGCTTTGATTTTACAAGCCAGAACAGTCGGTCTACTTTGCCGTTTTTTCCGATATGCCCAAACTTTCCATCCTCGATCTGGTCCGCGTAACGCAATCCACCGACGCGCGCGGCGCCATCGACAACGCTCGCGACCTGGCCCACCACGCCGAAGCCTGGGGCTACGAACGCATCTGGGTCGCCGAGCACCACAACTTCCCCGGCATCGCCAGTGCCGCCACCTCCATTGTGCTCTCGCACATCGCAGCAGGCACCGAGACTATCCGGGTCGGCGCCGGAGGTATCATGCTGCCCAACCACGCCCCGCTGATCATCGCCGAACAGTTCGGCACCCTTGCGCAACTCTACCCCGGTCGGGTCGATCTCGGGCTGGGCCGCGCTCCGGGCACCGATCAATTGACGCTCCGAGCCCTGCGCCGCTCCCAAGGCTCGGTCGACAGCTTCCCGCAAGACATTGCCGAGCTCCAAGGCTACTTCATGCGCGGCGCCGCCCACCAGCGTGTGCAGGCGGTGCCTGCCGCCGGGACGGAGGTGCCGATCTGGATCCTCGGCTCCAGCACCTACGGCGCCGCGCTCGCGGCCGAGATGGGCTTGCCCTACGCCTTCGCATCACATTTCGCGCCCCAACAGCTGCTGCCCGCGCTCGAGATCTACCGCTCCACCTTCAAGCCCTCGCGCCAGTTGCGGCAGCCGTATGCGATGGTCGGGGTCAACATCGTCGCGGCCGAGACCGATGCGGAGGCCCGCCGCCTCGCCACCACGCAACAAATGTCGTTCGTCAACCTCATCCGTGGGGCGCACGGGCTCAGCCAACCGCCCATCGACGACATCGAGCGCTATTGGTCGCCCCTGGAAAAGGCGCACGCCCAGCAAATGCTCGCCCGCTCGATCATCGGCTCGACCGAGACGGTCCAGGCCGGGCTCGACGCGCTCGTGGCCGAGACGCAGGCCGACGAGCTGATCGTCGTCTCCGACATCTACGACCACGCGCAGCGCCTCGAATCGTTCGAGCGCATCGCGTCGCTGGCGCGGGCCGAGGCGTAAATTTTACATATCATCGATTTGCTGGACCCACCTGCAATAGGCTTGCCTTGGTCGGACGGCTATGCTACGGGTTATCTTTTTACGCAATACTGCCTAAACCCAATATATGACCGATCCTAATGTCGTCGAAGTCGAAGGCCGCGTAGTGGCCGTCCTGCCGGGAACCATGTTCCGGGTTGAATTGTCGAATGGCCACCAAGTGCTGGCCAACATCTCCGGAAAATTACGCAAGCACTTCATCAAGATCACCGTAGGTGATACGGTGAAGATGGAAATGACCCCTCAGGACATCGACAAGGCGCGCATCGTTTACCGCCTGCGTAACGCGAGCCGCCCGCGCAGCAACCCGCAGCGCTCCTTCGGGCCCAAGCGCCGCTAGGGATCATTCTACGGGCGATGTCCACACATCCCCGCAAGATCGGCCTGTTGGGCGGGAGTTTTGACCCCGTCCATCTCGGGCATATGTTCATCGGTCTCGACGCCTTGGAGGCGCTCGGGCTCGATGAAATCTGGTACATCCCTGCCGCGCGCAGCCCGCACAAGGCCGCAAATCCGCTGGCCAGCGATGTCGACCGCGTTGCAATGTTACGTTGCGCGCTCGCGCCGGAGCCTCGCTTCCGCCTCTGGGCTGGCGAGCTCGAACTGCCGCCTCCGAGCTACACCTGGCGCACGCTGGAGAAGCTGATAACCGAACATCCGGACGCCCGTTTTTTCTGGATCATCGGGGCCGATCAGTTTCAGGCCTTGCCACGCTGGAGCCGGATCGAGCACGTGGCCGCGCTGGTGGAATTTGCCGTGCTGGCCCGTCCCGGTTACGACCTGACGCCCCCTGCCATTCCCGGCCTGCGCCACCATCGCATCGAGCAGGCACACCCGATCGGTGTGTCTTCCACCGAAATCCGCGAACGGGCGGCCGCCGGTAAATCCATTGACTTCATGCTCCCCCCTGGCGTAGGACTCTACCTGCGAGAACACGCCCTATACGTAGATATTGATCGACATGACCGAACCTAAGGTGGCGAACCCTTCCATTCGCGAACAAGTTATGGCCTGCTGCCGGGCCCTGGACGACAAGAAGGCGGAGAATATCCGCGTGCTGCACATGGGTGCCCTTTCGAGTATCGCCGATTATTTCATCATCGCGACCGGGGCGGCCGAGCCGCACCTGCGCGCCTTGGCGATCGAGGTCGAGAAGACGCTCGACGACATGAAGATCGAGATCCTCGGCGTCGACCGCAGCACCAAGAGCGGCTGGGTGGTCGTGGATGCTTTCGACTTCATCGTGCACCTCTTCACCGAAGATACCCGCAAGTATTACCAGCTGGAGACGCTCTGGCGCGATGCCAAGGTCGTGGAGCCGGAGTTGAATCCGCCCGCCCCGCGCTCCTGAGCCTGCCTGCGGGTCCATCCTTTCCCACTCTCCTGCGCCCGCCGCATGGAGAGTTTTTTTATCTCTGCAGGGCGGGGGTACGCAAAAAGGCCGGAGCGCGTGGCCCCGGCCTTCGAAAGTCAATGGACTAGGCTTTCTTAGTTGGTGGCGTCACGGACGGCGTCGCCAGTATCTTCGGCGGCATCTTCCATGTTGTCACCCGCGTCTTCGGCGGCGTCCTGGATGTCGTTGCCCGCGTCTTCGAGGGCGTCACCCGTTTCTTCAATCGGGTCGTCGTGGTCTTCGCAGCCCACCATCAAACCGAAGGGAGCAGCCAGAAGCAGGAAGATCGAGAACTTTGCGAGGTATTGTTTCATAGCAATGATGTTTGAGTTTCGACCTTCTCTTCGCACACGCTGTTCCTATTGCGCAAAACCCCGTAAAATTGCGGTTTTTCTAAGGTCCTAGCGGTTTGCATAGTGCATTGTGCAGTAAAGCTTCGGCTTGCTTCGGGAAGAATGCAATCGCGTTCTATCTCCTTGGGCATGTGCACATTAAGTGGGTTAATAGGCGCAAAAAAGCCCCCGGCGGGAGGCCGGAGGCGTAAAGAGTGGGCGGGTAGGGGGCCGGGCCTAGATGATGCCGAGGCTCTTGACCGTATCGCGCTCTCCCTTGAGCTCGTCGATGCTCTTCTGGATCTGGGCGCGGCTGTATTCGTTGAGGTCGAGGCCTTCCACGATTTCCCAGTTTTCGCCATTGCTGCGGATCGGGAACGAGGTGATGAGGCCCTTCTCCATGCCGTACTCGCCATTGGAGTGCACGCACACGCTGTGGAAGTCGCCTTCCGGGGTGGGGAAGTAGAGGCTGCGCACCGTGTCGATCAGGGCGTTGGCGGCCGAAGCGGCGGAGGAGGCGCCGCGGGCTTCGATGATGGCTGCGCCGCGCTTGCCGACCGTGGGCACGAAGGTGTCCTTGAGCCAGGCTTCATCGGTGATGACTTCGTTGGCCGCAGTGCCGCCGATCTTGGCGTTGTAGAAGTCGGGGAACATCGTCGGCGAGTGGTTGCCCCACACGCAGAGGTTGCTGACTTCCGTCACGTCCACGCCGGCCTTCTTGGCTAGCTGGCTCTTGGCGCGGTTTTCGTCCAGGCGAGTCATCGCAAACCAGCGATCCTTGGGGATGCTGGGGGCGCTGTTCATCGCAATCAGGCAATTGGTGTTGCAGGGGTTGCCGACGACAACGGTGCGGACGTCGCTGGCGGCGTTCTTCTCGATCGCCTTACCCTGGCCGGTGAAGATGCTGCCGTTCTTGGCCAACAAGTCGGCCCGCTCCATGCCCGCCTTGCGCGGCATCGAACCCACGAGCAAGGCCCAGTTGACGTCCTTGAAACCGGCGTTGAGGTCGGAGGCTGTGCGCACTTCCTTCAGCAGGGGGAACGCGCAGTCGTCCAGCTCCATGACGACGCCTTCCAGCGCCTTCATGGCAGGCTCGATCTCAATCAGGTTGAGGGCGACAGGTTGGTCGGGGCCGAAGAGGGCACCGGATGCAATGCGGAAGAGCAGCGCGTAACCAATTTGGCCGGCGGCTCCCGTCACGGCGACGCGGATGGGTGCTTTCATATTAAAGAGGCTGATTTTCTGTTTTGAATTGCTCAAGCAGCGCTAATGCACTGAGCGGCACATGGCAAGCCTGTAGGGCAGGAAAGACGCTCGCGAGCTTTTCCGTAATGCCAGCCGCAATTCATGGTCTCATCGTGGGGCAGGGCCACAAAAAAAGCGCCGCGATCCGAGGATGCGGCGCTGATGGAAAGGGAAGTCCACCGGCCTAGACGCCCACCGCAAAGCGCGGGGCGAGGGCTTCGTAGGCCTCTTCGATCATGCGCTCGGTCGTCTGCCAGTCGATGCAGGCATCGGTGATGGAGCGACCGTAGATGAGTTGGTCGAGCGGTTGGGGGAAAGGCTGGTTGCCGTCGAGCAGGTTGCTCTCGATCATGGCGCCGATCACCGCGCTGTCGCCCTGTAACGACTGTTCGAGCACGTTGCGCAGCACTTCCGGCTGGCGGCGGTGGTCCTTGTTGCTGTTGCCATGGCTGCAGTCGACCATCACGGCGGGGGTGAGGCCGGCCTTGCGCAGGTGCTCGGCGGCATCGGCCACATAAGAGGCCTCGTAATTCGGCCCGTGGTCGCCACCGCGCAGGATGAGGTGGCAATGGGGGTTGCCGCGCGTGCTGACGGCGCTGGCGAGGCCCTGATGGCTGATGCCGAGGAAAGTCTGCGGCTGGCTGGCGGCCTTGATCGCGTTGATCGCCACCTTCACGTCGCCGCTGGTGCCGTTCTTGAAGCCGAGGGGCATCGAGAGGCCGCTCGCCATCTGGCGGTGCGTCTGGCTCTCCGTCGTGCGCGCGCCGATGGCGGCCCAGCAGACGAGGTCGGCAATGTACTGCGGCGTGATCGGGTCGAGGAACTCGGTGGACGTCGGCATGCCCAGGTTCAGCACATCGAGCAGGAATTGCCGAGCGACGCGCAGGCCATCGTGGATGTTGGCGGTGCCATCGAGGTCCGGATCCATGATCAGGCCCTTCCAACCCACCGTCGTGCGCGGCTTTTCAAAATACACGCGCATCACGAGCTTCATGCGGTCCTGCACCTTTTCGGCCAGCTTGGACAGCAGTTGGGCATACTCGAGGCCCGCCTTGGTGTCGTGGATCGAGCAGGGCCCGATGACCACAAGCAGGCGGCGGTCGTCACCAAAAATGATGCGGTGAATCTCCTCGCGCGCCTGAGCGATAAAACTGGCCTGCGGCTCGGGGCGAGCGATCTCGCGGCACAGCAGTTCGGGCGCGGGCAGCACGCTGTAATCGGTGACGTTGGTGTCGGACAGTTGCGGGGCTTGCACGGCAGGATCGGCTGAGGTGAAAAACCACCATTAGGCACTTCCACGCAGCCACGAGCAAGATTTAAAGCGGAAACGTGGCTTGTCCCGTGCCCAAGACAGGGTTACAAGCAACGCTCATGGCGGAAATTCCATACTTTTGGAGTCAACCGGCCGCGGTCATCCGCGTTACCGGCGAAGATGCGACCGATTTTCTACAAAGCCAATGCAGCCAGGACCTGCGAGGCGAAAGCGGCAGCATCCACTACGGCCTCTGGCTCGATCACCGCGGCCGCATCCAGGCCGACAGCTTTGTCCTGCGGCTGGAGAGCGAAGCCTTCCTGCTCGTCAGCTACTACAGCCCGGCCCACGCCCTCTTGGCCAAGCTGGAACACCACATTGTGGCCGACGATGTGGAGCTGGAAGACGCGACCGACCAGTGGCAACTCTTGAGCATCGTGCCCACGGCAGATGGCGCCATGTTGCCCGACGTGGTCATCCGTGCTCCCGCGCGCGACTGCTTTGCCTTCCAGAGCAGCCTCTACGTCTTTCAGGGCCGCCGCGCACGCACGCCGTGGCTGGAGGTGCTCTGCCCCCACGACCAGGCCCGCCCGATGGCGCAGGCGCTGGACGAGATGGACGACTACGAGATGCTCGCCCCCGAGGAAGTCGAGACCCTGCGCCTCGAAGCCGCCCTGCCGCGTGTGCCCCAGGAAGCCGGTCCAGAGGATACCCCCGGCGAAAGTGGCCTGATGGAGGCCGTATCGCTCGAAAAAGGCTGCTACCTCGGGCAGGAAGTCGTCAACCGCATGGCGCGGCTCGACCGAGCCTCGCGCCGCCTCGTGGCGGTCGACCTGCCGGGCGAAATCGCCGTGCCCGCCACCATTACCCAGGCCGAGGCCGAAGTGGGCGAGCTGCGCAGCTGCGTGGCCACGCTCGACGGCTACCAGGGCTTTGCCATGATCAAGACCAAGGCGCTGGCCGACAGCACGCCGCTACTGATCCAGGGCGACGAGATTCACCTTCACGGAGCCCACGGGTGAGCGAGCGCCCGCCCGAGGCCTACCAGCGCGAAGTGGCGCAGATCCTCCAGCGGCTGGGCGCAGAGCCCGCAGCAAGTGAGGTAATGGCCGCGCAATTACTCAAGCGCGCCAGCCAGCAGGCGACTGAGGAAGGCATCCCACCCGCGCAGGCCCTGCAAGAGCTGTTGGGCAAAGTAATCCGTGCCCGGCAGGGACTTCCCCCGGTTGATAACGATTTTTCTCCAAAATCCAGCAAATAAGCACCTTCCGGGGCGGTTACCCACGGGAAATGGGTTGACGACAGCCTAACCCCCTGCTTTTCCTTGGCCCGACTATCTATTTCCTAACCAACTAGCAAAGGATTCCAACAACATGAAAAAAGCTGAGTTAGTCGAAGCGGTGCGTCAGCAACTGGGTGAAGAAACCTCCAAGGCCTCCGCCGAGCGTGCCGTTGACGCTGTGATCGCTGGTATCAAGCAAGGTCTTCAAGAAGATCAAAACGTGACCCTCGTCGGTTTTGGTACTTTCTCCGTCGTTGAGCGTGCCGCTCGCACCGGGATGAACCCGCAGACGAAGGAAAAGATCGAAATCGCTGCTTCCAAGGCGGTGAAGTTCAAGCCGGGCTCCGGCTTGAAGGATGTCCTGTAGACCTTTTCCAATTTTTGGTATCTGGAAGATCCGGCTTCGAAAGAGGCCGGATCTTTTTTGTGGGCAAATGTGCCCGTTTGGTCAGCAGCAGCGCAAAATTGCCCAGTAGCCGCGCTTAAAAGTGATATGGCCCGGGTAAAGTTGGGCAACTTGACGAAATGAGGCCGATTTTTAGAGCCCGCTTGGCGTTGGCATACCGGGTGCTTAAACTCATTATACAGACCATTACCAACAGCATGGTTTGGCAAGATAAGTCAGTCAGTTAATGGGGTATAACGGATTAATCCCTAGTTGGGAAGAAAGTGGGACCGGGCGTTTGGGGTTTTCGCCCGGTCCCTTAATTTTAAAACCAAAACACCTCCTCCAGGCGATTTCCGCTCTCGTCCGGTAGGCACAAAAAAGCCCCAGCGAATACCCGGGGCGTCAAAGGCAGGCTGGGGCAGGGCGGGCCTAGAGCAGGTAGCGCTTGACCCGGTCGATAAAGGCGCGGCTCTTGCCCTCGTCGCCAAACAGACCCACGCGTACGCGCACCTGGGCTGCATTCTCCGACAAGGGCTCGATCGCGATGACCCATTTGTCATCGTTCTCATCGCGGTAGGTGATCACCAGAATGCTGCTCTCCTCCTCAATGCGGTCATTGATGAAGGCCAGCCGCTGCTCACGCGCCACACTCTGGATGGCGTTGCGCAGGCGCTCCTGGGGCACCGGGATGTTTTCGACGTATTCGCCCCGGATGTAGCCGACGGTGCCGGCTCCGGCACCAGCCGCGGCGCCTACGGCCACCACGGCACAGCCAGTCGCTCCCAGCGTGGCCAAACCCAGGATCAAAGCCAACATGCACTGCTTCCAGCGGATCATCATTCCCGGGACCATAGCAAAGACTTGATGGTAAGCAACCTAAACTCGCAAATAGTCGGCCCTAGGCCGCAGTTTCGCCGTCGCCGTCGTCACCAAAGTCGTTATCGTCGGCCGGATCGCTCTTGTCCATCTCGTAGGGCTTGCCGGTGAGGCAGGCGATAAACTTCTTCATCGCCGGCGTCAGCACGCGCCCCTTGCGGTGGATGATGGCGAGCGGACGGGTGGTATTCTTGTGGTTGCTGGCCAGCTTCACCGCCTTCAGCAGCCCCTGCGCCGTCTCCTGGCGCACGGTCGCTTGCGGGATGATGGCCACGCCAGCCTCGATTTCCACCGCGCGCTTCACCGTCTCGATGTTGTCGAACTCCATCACCGGCTCAGACTCGACCTTCGCATCCTTGAAGATCTGGTCGGTCGCCTTGCGGGTCGGGATGTCCTGGTCGAACGCGATGAACTTTTCGTCGGCGATCAACTTCGGGTCGACTTGCTCCAGCTGGGCAAAGGGATGGCTCGGGTGGCAGATCAGCACCAGGTTGTCTTCCAGGAAGGGCAGCACCTCCAGCTGGCGCATCTTGATCGGGTAGGCGACGAGGCCCATGTCGACCGAGTTGTGCAGGATGTCTTCGTAAACGAGGTTGGAGCGTCGATACTCCACGCGCACGTTGACGGAAGGGTATTCCTTCAGGAACTTGGTGATGAAAGGCGGCAGCTCATGCAGGCCGATGCTGTAGATCGTCGAAATGTGGATCGTGCCACTGATGACCTTGCGCATCTCCTGCAGCTCACTATTCAGTTTTTCGTAGCGGTGGAGGATATCCTTGGCGCTCTCGTACAGCTTTTGGCCCTCGCGGGTCAGGCGGAATTGCTTTTGGCTGCGGTCAACGATGAGGACCTTGAAATGCTTCTCCATCGAGCGGAGCTGCTGGCTGACGGCCGATTGTGTAATCCCGTTCAGTTTGGCAGCTCGCGAGAAACTCTGACTCTCGACTAAATCAGAAAAAATTTTGAAATTCTCGATGTGCATAAAAGAACCTGATAAAGGGGCAAAAAGGACATTTCAATATAATAATAGCTAATCCAAAAAGATGCTAGCAGAAGAACAATTGGATGCTAATGCAGATTTCCTGCGCCGATTAGGGTCGCTTCGGTCCAAGATAAGCGAGGCTTGTGAACGTTGTGGCCGTGCGTCGCATGAAGTTGAGCTTATGCCCGTCACGAAGACCTGGGGGCCTGAAGTCATCGCCTGGTGTGCGGCGGCAGGTCTCCACCGGGTGGGCGAAAACCGCGTGCAGGAAGCGCTCGAAAAACAACAGCAGGCCACTGCCTCGGTGGGCTGGGAGCTGATTGGGCACCTCCAGTCCAACAAGGCCAAGCTCGCGGTCGCCCACTTCGCCCGGGTCCAGAGCGTCGACAGCGCCAAACTCCTGCGCCAGCTCGATCGCTATGCCGGGGAGGAAGCCAAACGCTTTTCGGTTTTGTTGCAAGTCAATGCGGGAGACGATCCGGCGAAATTTGGCGTCTCCGTCGACGAAGCGCCGGCGCTGCTCGAAGCCGCCCTTGCCTGCGAGCACCTGCAGGTCGACGGCCTTATGACCATCGCTCCGCTCGACAACGACGACCTGGCCGTGGCCCGCCGCTGCTTCGCCCGCTTGCGCGAGACCCGCGACCGCCTGGCGCACGACTTCGGCACCCCGCTCCCCGTCCTCTCCATGGGCATGAGCGGCGACTGGGCCGAAGCCATCGCCGAAGGCAGCACCCTCATCCGCGTCGGCAGCGCCCTCTTTGGGCACCGGGGCTAGCAGCTGCATGGAAGCGCCGAGCCGAGACTTCTGGAAACGGACCGCTGTCATCGTAGGCAGGGTGCTGGGCTGGATCGCTTTGGCGGGAATCGTGTTGTGGTCGTTTATGGTCTGCTACTATCTGGGCTGGCTGACCTGCCTACCGTCAACTTCCCCCAAGATTTGAGCCAGATCCACTTGCATTTCTATTTTTACTTCGGTGCCTTTCTGGTCTCGGTGGCGCTTCTGATCTTTTGGCCCATCTATCTTGCTATCCGTCGCTGGGGCGCAAAGGGGGCTACCTGATTCCCTCCGCGATCCCCCCGCTTTGCCGTTCGACATCCGCATACTCCGCCTGCGCTTTGGTGTTGCGGGGCGGAGGCCGTTTTTGTTGAGTAGAGGTTGTGGCAAATCGTATCCTCAGTGCCGACCGCGAAGCGGCCCTCATCTCCCTGCTCGACGACGCCTCGCCGGTCGTGCAGGAGGCGTTGGTGGCAGAGTTGAAGCGCCTGGGAGACGTGGGCGTCAGCGTCTTGCGCAAAGCCATCCGGGAGGAGAACGACCAGCGCGTGATGGCCGCCCAGCGCCTGTTGACGCAGATCGAAGGCCCCGACCCGGTGGCCGAAGTGGTGCGCTTTATCGAAAGCCTGCACTACGAGTTGGAGACGGGCATGATTCTCCTCAACCGCGCCGCCCGCCCCGAGCTGGATGTGGGCGTCGTAGGCCGCCAGCTCGACGCGATTGCGCAACGCTGCATGGAGCTGAGCCCGCAGCCCAGCACGCCTTGGGAGCGCTGTAAGGTGATCAACCGCGTGCTCTTCCACGAATACGGTTTTCGCGCCAACGTGGAGGACCCGGAAGACCCGCACAACAACCTCATCGGCTCGGTGCTGATGCGGCGCAAGGGTGGGGCCCTCATGCTCAGCGTCGTCTACCTGCTGGTGGCCGAGCGCTGCCTGCTCGACCTCGCGCCGGTGAGCCTGCCCGCGCATTTCCTCGTCGCCCACTTTCGCGAAGGCATCCCCTTTTACATCGACGCGATGGAGCGCGGCCGCTTCCGCCTGCCCGACGAAGTCGAAGGCATGCTGAACAAGGACCAGCCGCTCCACCCGCTGCAAGTGATGGGGCCGGCCCCGGTGGGGGAAGTGCTCTGCCGCGCCTGCCGACAACTGGTGCACCAATACTCGCTGCGCAATAACCCACGGATGGCGAAGGTTTTCGCTGGCTTTGTGCGCACCTTTCAGGAGACTTACCGGCGTCATGCCGAGTCCTGAAACCCAGGTACCTCCCGATCGCCTTTACACGCTGGCCGACCTCGAAAGCTGGACCTTTGCCGGCCCATCGCTCGCCGTCATCGGCCATCCCGTAGCCCATTCGCTGAGCCCTGCCATGCACCGCGCCGCCTTGGCCGAGCTGGCGAAAACGCGCCCCGAGTTTGCCCAGTGGAGCTACTTCCGCATCGAGGTGGCGGCGGATCAACTACCCGAAGCCCTCCCGCTGTTTCGCGCGCGCGGCTTCGTCGGGCTCAACCTCACCGTGCCGCACAAAGTCCATGCGGTCGACCTCGTGACGGAGATCGACCCGATGGCAAAGAAGATGGGCGCGGTGAACACCATCGCGATCAGCCCCGACGGCTTCCACGGCTATAACTCCGACGGGCCCGGCCTCAGCCTCGCGGTGCAACAGGAGCTGCAGACGACCCTCGGCGCACGCGACGTCCTGATCATGGGCGCTGGCGGTGCTGCCCGTGCCGCCGCCGTCCAGGCACTGGAAGAAGGCTGCCCGCGCATCTGGATCGGCAATCGCAGCTATGAGCGCCTGCACGACCTGTTGAAGACGCTCTTGCCGCCGGTCATGATGCAGGAATCGCGCGTGAAGGGCTTCCTCTTCGATGAGCTGCCGGACGACCTCCCCAGCGCGCCCCTCATCATCAATGCGACCACGCAGGGCCTCAAACCGGCCGACCCGCTGCCGATGAGCCTCGACCGCTTTGGCGAGGGCACCAAAATTTACGACACCACCTACGGCTGCGCCAACGCCTGGAGCCGCACAGCCGATGCCAATGGCTGGGCCTACGCCGACGGCATCGGCATGCTCGTCGCGCAAGGCGTGATCTCGCTCGAACGCTGGACGCAGTGCAAGGTCTCGCAGCCCACGATGCGCTCCGCCGTCGCCCTGGCCCTGGCCGCCCGCCTCGCCTGATCCCCGATGGATCCGCTCGCCACCCTCTCGCTCATCTGGGCGTGCTACGCGTTCGTCTTTGGGGCCTGCATCGGCAGCTTCCTCAACGTCGTGATCTTGCGCCTGCCGCGTGGAGAAACGCTCGGCGGGCGCTCACACTGCCGCTGCGGTGCACTGATCAAGTGGCACGACAACATCCCGATCCTCGGCTGGATTTTCCTGCGTGGACGGGCCCGCTGCTGCGGTGCGCCCTTCAGCGTGCGTTATCCGGCGGTTGAGCTGATCACGGGGCTGCTCTTTCTCGGCCTGTGGCAGCAATACGAGCCCACGACGGCCGCCGCTTATGCGCTGTTCGCCTCCCTCATGGTCGTGGCAGCGGGGGTAGACCTCGATACGATGGAGATCCCCGACACCACCTCGATCGGCGGGTTCATCCTCGGGGTTTGGATCAGCATGTTCCTGCCCACGCTCCAGGGCGTCGATGGCGATCTTTTTGTCTTCGCCGCCTTCCAATCGGGCCTGCAAGCGCTGATCAACGGCCTGGTCTGCTCCGCCTTGATCCTGTGGATCGGCATCCTCAGCAGTGCCTTGCTCAAGAAGGAAACCATGGGCTTCGGCGACGTAAAGCTGATGGGCGCGATCGGGGCCTTCTGCGGTTGGCAAGGCGGCCTCTTCTCGATCTTCGGCGGTGCTACCCTCGGTCTCATCTGTCTCGCGCTTTGGCAAGGGCTACGGCTGGTTTTGCCAAAGCGAGCGGTTCAAGAGCCCTTCGTCGTGCCGGTTTCAGCCGAAGAAGGCTACCGCGAGGCCTTCGAGCTTGCGGCCAAGCACCCTGACGAGTGGGAGCTGGAAGCAAACTCGCCTATCCCCTTTGGCCCGATGCTGGCCGGCGGCGCACTTGTTTACCTGATCCTCCTGCGCGAGCCGGTGGACGCCTTTTTCGCCGAGCTGCAGGCGTTGATCCTGGGGTAAAGGCACAAAAAAGCGCAAGAGCGGTTGGAGCCCTTGCGCCAGAAAGAGAAGGCTTGGAAAAACCTTAGGCCTTGCGACGGCGCAACGCGACCGCGCCCAAGGCAAGTAAGCCCGCACCCAGTGCGTAGGTGGAAGGCTCGGGGATGACGGTGCCCACCACGGTCCATTGGCCGACTGCCGGCTCTGCATCGAAGGTGTAGCCCGGGAAGATGTTGCCTGTGGTGCCGATGGCAGGCAGCAGCTCTGCGAAGGCCGAGAAATCGAACACCGCTACGCCGGAAAAGGCGGGGCTCTCGTCGCTGAAAATCTGCGATTCGCCGGTCGCGGAAGAGTAGACGCTCAAGTCGTTGCCTACGCCGAACTCGACATCCTCGGCATACTCATAGGAGCCGAAGAGATCGTAAAGTGCGTTGGCATTGAGGAACGGGGTCATATTGCCCCCCACCGGCGTATCTTCGGCGATTGTGACCGAACTGGTGAAGAAGTTCTCGATCGTGATGCCACCCGAGATATCGGCATCGTAGATCGAATCGGCGGCGGCGAGGTTGTTGTTGGCCGTAAAGGTGACGGCGGCCGGGTTGCTGATGTCGATCTCCAGCAGCACCGCAGCATGCGCGGCGGCGGCGGCTCCGCAAAGGGCGAGGGAGGTGAAGGCGAGACGTGAGTCCATAAGCATGTCGATTGTAGTGAGTGAGGTTTCAGGCTGACCGCATGACAATGCGACAAGACGGACGTTTGGTCAAACGATTCGCCGGTCGGTTATAGGCTACGCAAATGCTGGGCGATAAGGCTGCCGCATGGGGCATGAGCACCCTAAGCGCTCGTCATTTCGGGAACACCGGCTGGGTACACGACAAAAAAGGCGCGAGAGCCAAGCCCTTGCGCCAGAAAGAGAAGAGGAGGGGGAGCTTAAGCCTTGCGACGGCGCAACGCAACCGCACCCAAGGCAAGCAGCCCAGCGCCCATTGCGTAGGTGGAAGGCTCGGGAATGGCGGCGCCTACCACGGTCCATTGGCCCACGGCGGGCTCTGCGTCGAAGGTGTAGCCCGGGAAGATGTTGCCGGTGGTGCCGATGGCAGGCAGCAGCTCGATGAAGGCCGAGAAGTCGAAGACTGCTTCGCCCGCGAAGGCGATGCTCTCGGTGCTGAAGATCTGGCTTTCGGAACTCTCGGAAGAATAGACGCTCAAGTCGTTGCCGGTGCCGAACTCGACGTTTTCGGCGTATTCATAGGAGCCGAAGAGATCGTAGAGGGCGTTGCCGTTGAGGAAGGGCGTCAGCGTGCCGCCGACGGGAGAATCCTGATTGATCGTGACCGAGCTGGTGAAGAAATTCTCGATCGTAATCCCCCCGTTGATACTGGCGGGGTAAACAGAGTCGGCGGCAGCAAGGTTGCCGGTGGCAGTAAAGCGAACGGCGGCGGGATTGCTGATGTCGATCTCCAGCAGGACGGCGGCCTGGGCAGAGATAGCGGCGCAGGTGGCCAGCGAGGCAAGGACGAGACGCTTCATAGGTAAGGGAAGGTTGGAGAGGGTGACTCAAGACACGTAAGTCACGGCCTTTATACTAGCGAAAACGTTCGAGAGTCAATGGATTTGTGGATGAGCCAAAGAGCTCGCGTCTCCGTAGGCTGCTGGCATACTCCTGACCATGTTGGCTACGCGATCGTTGCAAGACGTTACCCAAGGTATGCTCGAAGACCGGCTGGACGCGTTTGCATTTGCTGAAGCCCTTCGTGCGCACTTCGCGGGTGAGGCAGGAATGCCGCCGGATACGACCGAGATTACAACCCGGGAGGGCATTGCGCTCTCGCCGAGCGGAGCCGCCGCTTGTATCGACGACGTGCACCGCACCCGCAAGTTTATCCGCGGCATCCATGCGGCCATTCGCGATGCGTTGACGCGAAAGGCTCGCCTGCGTGTGCTTTACGTCGGCCCCGGTCCCTACGGAACGCTTTTGACGCCGTTGCTGGCGCTGTGGGGGCCTCTGCCCTTCGAGCAGGTCGACCTGGTGGAGATCAACCCCCAATCGGCCCGGACGCTGGCGCGGTGGCTGGATACGCTCGATTTTCCGCCAGGCCGCTTGAGGCTGCACGAAGGCAGCCTGCTGGAATTTGCTCCGGAGGCTGGCTACGACCTGATTGTCTGCGAAGTCATGGCCCGCGCGCTCACGCGGGAGCCGCAAGTGGCGTTGACTCGGCACGCTCGGCAGTTCCTTGCCCCGAGGGGTATTTTTATCCCGGAGGAAATCCGGCTGAGCTGGGCAATTTCCAGCCAGGGAAAAGAGCCGGAATGGCCTGACCGCTATCCCCATGCCGGACCAGAGCACCCATGTGGCGCGCCACTGGGCGTGCTCTCGATGGCACAGGACATCCCTGCCACGACAGCGGTGGAGGTCGAGCGACGCTATCACCCCGGGCAAGAGCTGCTCCTCTTCACCACGGTGAAGGCCTATGGTGAAGAGGAACTGAAAGAAGGGGAGTCGCTGATCACGAATCCCCTGTGCGTTTTTTCCAATTTCCGCCGCTTTCCCAGTCGGCTATACCTCGACTATATCACCGGCCGCCTACCGGGGTGGCGAGTGCGGGAAGATTGATCAAGGCCGTGGCGGATAGAGGCCGTTGACGCAGATGATGAAGTTGAGCGCCAGAAAGGGCTGCATGTTGTCATGCCCGATGGGTCCTCCTCCCGTCGCGGCATTCGTGATGCCGAGGTTTCCGGTCACGCCCACATCCGGTAGTGGGAGAGAGGTCTGCGAGGTGACAGAAGCCGCGTTCAGCGCGACATTGGGCGCATTGGTATTGTAGGTGTCGCAGACCGTGGTGGTGCGGCCGCCGCTCATGACGGTGGTGCCGAGGCTGGCTCCGGCCGTTGCCGCAGGTTGGGTGGCGTTTTGATCACTCACGTGCAGGCTGCTCGTGGTGCTTGCGCTGTTCAAGGCGAGGGAGGTGCTGGCCTTGAGCGCCATGCTGGCCACTACCGCCGCATGGGTGTGGATGGGCATCTGGTTTGACTGGATCGCTACCGTCTGTGAGCCCACCGCCTGCCCAATTTGGTGGTAGATGGCGGAGCCGGGCATTTGCCCTGTATGGATGGGGATGTTGGCGCGGAGGTCCGGGAGGTTGAAATAGGGCTGGCCGTTGCCGCCGTAGGTCGTGCCGATCAGGCTGAAAAGAGCTTGGTATTGGCTGACCAGCAGCGCAGTGCCATCGCAGAACATCCAACCGGAAGGAGCGTAGTTGCCGGCAAAAATCTCTACGCTGCCAATGTAATTTTCGTCGTCCATAGGGAAAAATAGAAAAAGTGAAAAGGCTGATTTTCTTGAGTAGATATGTGCGGATTACGAGGGCCGCACCGGGTAAAGCCCATTTGTGCAGATGAGGAACCGGAGCGCCATGCAGGGCTGAATATTGGCGTGGGGGCTGGATTGCCCTTCCGGCAGGTTCGGATCACCGCCCGCCAGCGAATTGACGATGTTGACCGTGCCGGTGACCCCGACGTTCTTCAGGGTGACGCTGGTGGTGGATGTAATGCTGGCGCTGTTGAGCTCTACGTTGGGCGTCAGATTGTTGTAGGTATTGCAGGGCGTATTGGAGCGCGAGCCCGGCAACACGGTGGTGCCAAGGCTGCTGCCGGCGGTGGCCGTAGGCTGAGTGGCATTCTGGTCGCTCACGTTCAGCACGCTGGTGGTGGAGGTTCCCACCAGCGCCAGACTGCTCTGAGCTACCAGAGGGCTTACGGTTGAGGTGACGGCGTGGGTGTGGGCGGGCATCTGGGGGATCGTTAGAGAGACGATCTCCTGTCCTCCCATCATCGACTGTAGAAAGCTGTAAAAGGTACCGGGGCGAGAATCGCGATGCAGGGGGACTCGCCCGCGTAGATCGGGTAACGCAAAGTTGGTGCGTCCATCGCCGCCATACATGGTGCCGATGATCGAGTAGAGGGCTTCGTTGCCTGCGATGCTCAGTAACGTACCGTCGCATGTTGCCCAGTTGGCGGGGTTGTAAGGGCCTCCGAAAATGGCAATATTGCCGATATAGCTATCAGGTCCCATAATGAAAAAGTTTTGAGGTAAAAGAGTGGTTGTGTCTGGATGGGCGGCTAAGGGCGCGCGGGGTATATGCCGTCGTAGCAGATCGCGAAGACGAGCGGGAGCGAAGGCTGCATGTTGCTGTGCGGCGCAACTGGGTTGCCCCCGGCATTTCCATTCTGGACCGCTACCGTTCCCAGGACGTCCACGTCGTGCAGGTAGACGTTAGTGGTCGAGGTCACGGAAGCACTGTTGAGCTCCACGTTGGGTGCATTGGTGTTGTAAGTCTGGCAACGAGTCCCATTGACCACGGTGGTGCCCAGGCTGTCGCCTGCCGCTGCAGTCGTGTGGGTGGCATCCTGATCGCTTACGAACAGCTTGCTCGTAGTGGTGGCGCTGGCGGAGATCTGCCCGGTTTGCGCCGTCAATGCGCTCGTGTTGACCACCGCTGCGTGGGTGTGGCGCGGCAGTTGCGTTATGTTCAGCATCACGCTTTCCACCCCCACAGTCATACCCTGATTGAAGTTGAGGTAAGATCCCGGGCGGGGGACAAAATGGTAGGGTGCGCGCCCGCGCAGATCTGGCAGGTAGAATTGCGTGGAGCCGGGAGGGCCATAGGTAAAGCCTATGACTGCGAAAAGGGCTTGGTATTGCGCTATTTGCAGCACTTGTCCGTTGCACGGCATCCAGCCATCTGGAATATACTGCACTCCGGCATAGAGGCCGATTTGCCCGATGTAACAATTAGGTCCCATAGATAAGGAGGAGTTGTGGGTTAAGGGGTAGGTTTGGACCTTGATTCTGATCGGAATGCAGTATGCGTTGCAATTCAATTTAAACGCGGTTATGTTAAACATCACTTTCAGCTGTTAAACGGCGATCATAACTTGATCTAGTACAAGCAAATGCTCATGGCGTGTGGGAGCCGCAACTTTTCGCCAAGGTCGGGTGCTTGGGCTTTTCTCTGGGCTTGCACCGCGTAAGGGGGTGGACTACCTTGTCTGGATCATGGCCCTTGGCACCCTCAATTATGAGCCGCAGATCTATCCTCCGATTACGGAGCCGGCGCCCTTGTCGCCGCTGCAGGAGGAGATTCTGGAGCTCAAGCGTCAGCGCAACGCGGTCATTCTGGCCCACAATTACCAGATCGAGCCGATCCAGCGGATTGCCGACTACCTGGGCGACTCGCTCGGGCTGGCTTATGAAGCCGCCAACGCCGATGCCGACGTGATCCTCTTCTGTGGCGTCCACTTCATGGCCGAAACGGCCAAGATCGTGAACCCACAGCGCACCGTGATCCTGCCCGACGCCGAGGCCGGTTGCTCGCTGAGCGATTCGTGCCCGCCTGAAAAGCTGAAGGCTTATCAGGACGCCAACCCAGGCCTCTACACCGTCGCCTACATCAACTGCTCGGCGGCCGTGAAGGCCCTCGCCGACGTCATCGTCACCAGCGGCAACGCGGTCAAGATCGTCGAGCAAATCCCCGCCGACCGGGAGATCCTCTTTGTGCCCGACCAGAACCTCGGCGCCTGGGTCTCGCGTCAAACGGGCCGCCAGATGCGCCTGTGGCCAGGCTCGTGCTACGCCCACGTGCTCTTTACCACTCGCGCGATCGAAAAGGTGCGCAGCCAGTTCCCCGACGCCCCCGTCGTGGCCCACCCGGAGTGCACCCAAGCCGTGCGTGACCTGGCCGACGAGGTGTGCTCGACCGAAAAGATGGTCCAGTTTTGCAAGGCGACCCCGGCCGAACGCATCATCGTGGTGACGGAGTCGGGCATGATCCACCGCCTGCAGCGCGAGATCCCGCACAAGACCTTCATCGCCGGGCCCACCGATACCTGTGCTTGCAATAACTGCCGCTACATGAAGATGAACACGCTCGAAAAAGTCCGCGATGCGCTGCTCAACCTCGAGCCGCGCATCGAGATGGAAGAAAGCGTGCGCCAACGGGCCGAGCTGCCCATCCGGCGCATGCTCGAGTGGAGTAAGCGTTAGTGAGCAAGACGGCGACGCTGGGGCCGCCGGTCGAGCCGGCGCCCGAGATCGTCCGGCAGACGTTTCGCTGGGACATGTTGCGCGGGGCGAGCCAAGGCGTGCTCGAAAGCGTGCAGCAAGCCTTTGCGCTCGTCATCGCCATCCGCGTCTTTCACGCCAGCGAAATGCTCAAGCCCTTTGTGGCGGCGGGGTGGGGGCTCGGGCTGCTGTTCGGGCCTTTTATCATGCCCCTGCTCGGGCGCCTGCCGCTGCGGCCCTCTTCGCTCGCGGCGCTTTGCTGGCTGTTGACGGGCGCGGCTTTGGCGCTCTCGGCCATGATGCCGACGATCCAGACGTATGTGATCGTGGTGCTGTGCGCGCAGTTCCTCATGGCGCAAAACGTGCCGCTGATCACGCAGCTGCTGTCGGATAATTACCCGGCCAGCCAGCGGGGCAAGCGCCTCGCGATGAGCAACCTCATGCTTGCGCTCTCCGGCGTGGGGGCCGCCACTATCTTCGGCTGGCTGCTCGATGCCAACCTCGACTACTATCGCATCGTATTGCTGATTTCGGCCGCTGTCGCCTGGGCGGGCGCCTTTGCCTTCTGGCGAATCCCCTCGAGCCGCGATGCCGCGCCGCGCGTTCGCAACCCGCTGGAGCACCTTGAGCTGGTCCGCAAAGACACGATCTTTCGCCAGATGCTGATCGGCTGGATGTTCATGGGGCTGGGCAACCTCATGATGCTGCCCCTGCGGGCCGAATACCTCGCCAATCCCGCTTACGGCCTCCAGCTCTCCAATACCGAGATCAGCCTCCTGCTGGTCACTTACGTCGCGGTATTCCGCATCCTCTCGACCTTCGTCTGGGGATACCTCTTCGACCGCTTCGATCTCATTTACACGCGGATTGCGGTCAATCTCAGCTTCATGGCCTACATCCTCATCTTCTTCCATGCGCAGGAGATGTGGCAACTGGTCATCGGCTCGCTGTTTTTCGGGATCGCGACGGGCGGCGGCGGGATCCTGTGGCAGATCTGGGTGACGAAGGTCGCTCCGCCTCACCTCGTCGGAGCCTACATGAGCATCCACGGCGGCTTTACTGGCTTGCGCTCGACCTTCGCCCCCTTCCTCGGCTTTGGTATCCTCGCCTGGGCGCAACCATCGGCCGCCGCCTGGACGAGTAGTGCGCTGATTCTCATCTCGTCCCTCCTCTTCCTGCCGCTGCGCAAGAAACTCCCTTCCTGAAGCAGATAACAAGAAGGCCGTTCCTCGGGGGAACGGCCTTCGACACCTCTATTCAACTGCTTCTAAGCTACTGCTGTCTATTCAACTTCCAATTCGTTGCGAATCTGCATCGCGGTGGAGTTCCGCAGAGCCTGCTCGATGGCTTGCTTGCTCTCCTGGGAAGACACTTGGCCTTCCAGCACGATCACATTGCCATCACGGTTGATCTGGACTTGGCGCAGATCGTCCTGAGCTTCCGGGCTGCTGCTGAGTTGCTGATGCAACGCATCCTTCAGGCCCAAGGGCTCGGCGGTGGTAACGGTGCCGGAGGTGGCATCGTCAGCCGGCGAAGCGGTTTCGAAATACGTGCGGGTCGTCTGGCCTTCATTCAGCGCGGCCACCACTTCGTTGTTACGGAAGAGGCCGACGCCGTTGTGGCGCGATTGGATCCGGCGGGCTTCATTCGGGCGCAAGGCCATGGAGCGCTCGATCAGCTGTTCCTGCGTCAAGTTGCTCTCGTTCATGGCCACGCTGGTGGTGCGTTCACGCGGGAAGTCCTGCGCGGTGGTCGCCGGGGCCGTTGCCTCGTTGGAGACAAGCGCCTCGTTGGGCAGATAACGCGTATCCCCTTGGTTGGCGGGCAGGGCGGCCAGTTGGTCGTGGACACCCGGGGTCACCGTGGCGTAGGCGGCGATGCCTTCGTCGTGGAATTCCACATCGCGGGCGTCGACGCGGATCGAGTCGCCGAGCGTGTTTTCCGGCGTGATGGCCGCGACTTCGTAGGCCATCGTATCGCTGTTGGCGTCGCGATGGACCTGAGTCACGCGGCCCAGCATCTTGCCATCGGGGCCGTAGACTTCGGCGCCCAGTTGCGGATCATAATCGCGAGCGGCGACTTCCATGCCTTCCTGGGGCATGCTGGCCTGCATCGGCGCTTGTTCCTGCTGGTAGGCGCGGTAAATGGGAGTGCTGTGGCCCTTTTGGCGGGCATTGTCGAAGTTGGATTGGGCAAAGAGTCCTCCGGCCAGCAGCATGGTCGTGGTCAGGGCGAAGATTTGTTGATTTTTCATGGCTGTTGAGGCGTTAAGGTTTGCCCCTTTATATAACATAAGCCATGCCAACTTTGTGCGCCGCTTGCTCTAAGCCCTTGGAATCTCGGGATTTATCGCTTCGGAACCCCTCTCCGCAAAAAATACCTTTCGATCCTGGGGCTGCTTTTTGCATCTAGGGGTGTGCCCTAGATGGCGTTTTGCAATTAAAGATCTGTAAACACTTGAACGGTAGCAGCTAGCTGCAGCTGCGGCAGGAAAATCAGTCCCGCAAATTGAAGATCAGGGCCAGCCATTCACTGCCATCCTGGTTCACATTTGCAGTGGTGCCATTCCATTTCACCAGATCGCGGCAGCCAAACTTGTCGAGCTCGTCCGGATTCACGGCCACGACCTTCACGGTGCCCAATTCGCCCAGCGATTCGGCCTCGGCAGCCTGCAGTGGGCGGAGGTTGAGCGGAAATCCGTAACCCGTGAGCGTGACTTCCCAGCCCAGCACCTGCGAGGGCACCGAGCCTTCCAGCAGCGCCGGGTAGCGCTTGACCAAGTCGGGCACCTTGTTGGTGCGGAGCTGCAGGATGGCCGCCGGAGGCAGGCTGCCCAAATAGGCCTTCAGGTCCGTCACCTCGCCTTTGAAGTGTTGGTAGAAGTCCTGCGGATCGAGCCCCACCAGATTCATGCCGTTCCAGATCCCGTGCTCGTTTTTGGAGCCGAAGGGCTGGCGGTCGTACCACGCCTGAAAGTTGTCCGACAGGCGCACACCGATCTCCAGGTGCACGTGGGCGCGCTCGCGCGGAATACTGTAGGTGGCGCTGCGCCCGAGCACGCCCAAAGTGTCGCCCAGCTCGACCTGCTGGCCCACTTGCAGGCCGTCTTCGATCGAGCGGAGGTGCGCGTAAAGGGTGTAGAGCGCGGGCGAAAGGTCGGGGTGCTCGACCACCACGTAGCGCCCGTAGGAGCTGTGGCCTGCGATCGGGCTGATGTGGACGACCTTGCCCCTCATCACGGCCTTGACGGGGTCGGTGGCCTCGCGGCGGTTGTCCCATTGGGTAGCCGCAATGTCGATGGCCTCGTGGAAGCGATGGCCGCTGTTGCGTACGCAGCCAAATAGGGCTGAATTGGGATCGCCCGTGGCGGTGGCCTGCGCCCAGGCTTCCAGCTGATCGCCCTGAATGATAGAGGGGCCGCCGATGGGCCAGGCGAGGGGCAGCGCAGCGAGGCGGAGATTAAAAAGGAGGAGAGCGGCGGAGAGCGAAAGTTTGCGCATTTAAATCAGATGGGTGATCACGATGGGAGCGGCCAAGAGTAGGGCACCTAGCGGCGGATTTCGAATTCCGCCAGCAGATTGATGAAAGGCGGGAAACCTTTCAACCCCTGCAAGTCCTCATCCCGCAGCATCCATTCGTAATCGCTGTAGCCCTTTTGCAGGGCTACGCGCAGCCGCTCCACGGCGGCGTCTTTCCGGCCCGCCAGTGCGAGGCTGCAGGCCAGGTTGTAGTGGTGGGTAGCGTTGCCCGGGCACAGCTCCACCAGCCGCTCGTCCATCTGCAAGCCGTCGTCGATCCGGCCCGCCCGGGTGTAATAGCCCGCGAGCATCTCCATAATGTCGGCGTCCTGCGGCAGTTGCCGGAGCACGCTCTCGCAAAACGCGATTTCAAACTGCAGATTCTCCGCCATTGGTACCGCTACCTTAGCACATCCCCGTAGGCAGGCAATGCAAAGCTGCGGGGCGACTATCTGTTGTTTTTTGGGTTTGCGGCCCAAGATAAAGTTCTGGTAGCCCTTCTGGTATGAAACTCTCGCTCAAAGTCGGTTACGCCTGCCAAGTCCTCGCCCAGCTCGGGCAAGCTTTCGGGCAAGCGGAGTTGCCGCACATCGAAGACCTGGCGCAAGCGGAGCACATCCCGCAAAACTACCTCGTCCAGATCCTGAACGAGCTGCGCAACGCCGGCCTGATTGTGAGCAAGCGCGGCAAGCAGGGCGGCTATGCCCTCGCACGCGCGCCTCGCGAAATTTCGCTCTACGACATCGTCTGCGCGGTCGAAGGAGAGTTGCTCGGCTTTTCCACCAGCAGCGAAGGCGCCAGCGCCGCCAATGTCCACCGCATCTGGGCCGAAGTCGTCAAAGAGCTGGAGCAGCAGACGCGGGCCTACTCGGTCGAAGACATGATGCGCTCTGCCAACGAAGAGATGTATTACATCTAGGTCGGCCAGGCTTCTTCGCCCCTCAGCGCGGCTGGAACGGCCACAGCATTGGGATCAGGATGACGGAGGCGATGAAGTAGACGAAGTTGAGCGGCAAGCCCACCTTCAGGAAGTCCGCAAACTTGTAGCCGCCCACGCCGTAGACGTAAGTATTCGTCTGGTAGCCGATGGGGGTGGCAAAGCTGGCCGAGCTGCCCACGCAGATCGCGATGATAAAGGGCCGTGGATCGAGCCCCAGAATGTGGGCGAGGCTCAACGCAATGGGTGCCATCAAGACGACCGTTGCGTTGTTGGAAAGCACCTCCGTCAACACGCTGGTGCAGAAATAAAGCACCGCCAGCGCGATGAAAGGCTGCCACGCCGGGTCGGGCCCAAAAGAGATTACCTGCACCATCAAGTCGGCCAGCAGCTTGCTCGCGCCCGTGCTCTCCATCGCGGCCCCCAGGCCCAGCATGCCGTAGATCAGCGCCAGGATGCTCCACTCGATGGCGGCATACCCATCCTTGGGCTGCAGGCAGCCGGTAAGGAACACCACCGCTACGGCCACGATCGAGGCCACCGCAATCGGCATCAAGCCCAGCGTGACGCTCGCGATGACCGCAAAGAGCGAGAGGCTGACGATCCAGGCATTGCGCTTCTGGTTGGCGGTGGCATGGGTCGGAGGGCGGTCGAGCAACAGGAGGTCGTCGCTGTTGCGCAAGGCTTCGCGCGCCTGATCGGTCCCCATCAGCAAAAGGGTGTCGCCGCGCTCCAGTTGCACGGTTTCCAACTGGTCGCGCAGGTTCATGCCCCGGCGGTGCAGGGCCAGCACCACCATGCGGAAGCGCTGGCGGAAATTGATCTCGCGGATCGTATGGCCCGCCAGAGACGAGCGGGGGCCGATCACGCCCTCCACAATCGCACCCGAGTGGGCCGAGATCGTCTCCAGACCCTCATCGCCTTCGCTGAAGTTCAAGCCTTCGACGGTAGTGGCGTGGGCCACCCCTTGCGGGCGGGCGGCGATCACCAGACGGTCGCCTGCGAGCAGGGGCACGTCCTTGGTGTCTCCGCGCACGGCGATGCCGTTGCGCACGATTTCGACCACGCGCATCTGGCGCGCCTTGATCAGGCCGCTCTCGCGCACCGTCTGCCCGATGAAGCGCGAGCCCGGGCGCACATAAGCCTCGGTCAGGAACTCCTTGCGCTCCTCCTCCGAAAGCATCGCGGTCAACGTCTCGCGGTGAGGGATCAGCCGGTGCCCGAAGACCACGAGGAAAGTCGTACAGATCACCAGCAAGGGCACGCCGATCCGCGTCAGCTCAAACATGCCCAGCGGCTCTTCGCCGGCGGCGGTGATCACGCCGCTGGCCAGCAAGTTGGTGCTGGTACCCACCAGCGTGCACACGCCCCCGAAGATCGAGGCGTAGGAAAGCGGGATCAGGAGCTTCGAGGCCGGCGTCTTGATCTTGCGCGCAAAGCCCAGCACCACGGGCATGAAGATCACCACCACCGGCGTGTTGTTGATGAACGCCGAAATCGTCGCCACCATCAGGATCATTGCCACGAGCGCGCCCCGGTAGCCCAGCTTCGCCATCCCATCGGTCCAGCCCGCCAGCTTGTCGATCACCCCAGCCTTTTCAAGCGCTGCGCTCAAGATAAACATGGCTCCGATCGTGACTGGCGCCGGGTTGGAGAAGACGGCCAGCAGATCCCCCACTGAAGGCAGGGCGTGGGCGAAGGGCAGTTGCCCGACCAGCAGGAGCACCGCAAACACCATCAGCGCGGTGACGTCGGTCGGTATCTTTTCCCAGATGAAGCTGCCCAGGGAGGCGAGGAGCAGAAAGATGACGAAAGCGATTTCCCAGGTCATGAAGACAGCGAGACTTTGGGGACCATGATGCAGATCACGGGGAGCATGAAAACGGAATTCGAGGGGAAAAGTCGCCTATCTTGAGTATCTTAGGTCGGTAACGCAATGAAATCCGCATCAAGAGACGAAAAAGCCGGGCGGTAATTCCCGCCAAAGCCGTTCTGCGCGCCAGCCCGCCTCCGCCAAAGCGCGGATGCTCAGGCTCGCATGGCGTTTGGCCAATCGCACGCCCTCCGCATCGCGCACCAGTGGAGTATGAAACCACGCCGGCGCCTCCCAGCCCAGCGCGCGGTAGAGCAGCAGCTGTTTGGCCGTGGCCAGTAACAGATCCTCGCCCCGCACCACTTCGGTAATCTCCATCGCGTGGTCGTCGGCCACCACCGCGAGATCGTAGGCGGCAAAGCCATCGCGCCGCCATACGATGAAATCCCCAAAATCCACCCCCGCGGTAAAAACACTTTGCCCCAGGCGCCCATCCTCAAATCCCACCCCCTCGCCGTCTGGCACTCGAAAGCGCCAATTCTCCTCACCCGGATGGGTCCTGTTTTGTCCCGTTCCAGGGGGAGGACGCAGCGAGGGCGGGAAAATCGGCTCCGGCGCATCCCCCTCGTTGGGGGCGCTCGCGGCCTGTTGCGCCGCCTGCACTTCCCGGCGCGAATGAGGGGAAGGGTAGATATGGCCGCCATCCTTCAAACGCCGCCAGATCTCGCGATGCCAGTCACCCCGCTCGCTCTGGATGTAGGAAGCATGCGGCCCGCCCATATCGGGCCCCTCCTGCCAGTCCAGCCCATACCAGCGCAAGTCTTCCACGGCGGCGGCCGCAAACTCGGGGCGGCAGCGCGCTTGGTCGAGATCCTCCAGCCGGTAGAGCAGGGTGCCCCCCGCCGCCTGCGCCCGCTGCCAGGCAGTGCCGAAAGTCCGGGCGTGCCCCAGATGCAGGAAACCCGTGGGGGTAGGGGCGATCCGCCCCCGGTAGCCAGCAGCGGAGGATTTGCCAGAAAGGCCGGTTTGTGCTTTAATTGCGGGTAAATTCACGTAATATAAGAAATATCTCAGTGCGCTCATGGGCGCAGTCTTGACATAGCGGTAGAACCTTAGAGGGTGAACGCATCATGGAAATCGTCGCATACTTGAAACCTACCTGCGGGTGGAGCAACGGCGTCCGCGCTATTTTTCGCAAGTACCAACTGGAGTACACGGATAAAGACATCATCAACGATCCGCGCAACTACGAGGAAATGGTCCGCCTCTCCGGCCAGCCCCTTTCTCCCTGCGTGGTGATCGACGGCGTGATGCTGGCCGACATCTCGGGCGAAGAAGTTGAGCAATACATGCTCGCCAACGAGCTGGTGAAGCAGAACGACGTGCAGCCGGACGTGCCGACCAACGCGGCCTGCTCCGACGAAGAGCACGCTCGCCAGCGTTCGCAGGCGATCCGCTTCTTCTAGCGGCATCGCATCGTTCTTGACTCGTCCGCACCTCGGGTGCGTTCCTCCTCCCATTTGTCCAGCCCTGGCGGGGCTTCCTCGCCGGGGCATCTGTGTCCGGGTAATGGTTTTTACCCGATGGTAACATTCTGACCTTGCCTTTGCAGGTCTTGTTCCTACAACCCTCCTTCCTTATGTCCGCGCCTAATCACTGCACGACCGTTAACCACCGCGCGCTGCGGCCCGCAGCGCAGGGGCTCTACGATCCCGCGCAGGAACACGATGCCTGCGGGGTGGGCTTTATCGCAAATCTTCATGGCAAAGCCAGCTATGAGATCATCGACGGGGCCATCACCGGTCTGTGCAACCTCGCCCACCGTGGGGCCATCGACGCCGACGCCGTAACGGGCGACGGAGCCGGTATCCTCACCCAGCTTCCATACGAGATCTTCTTTGATCATCTCGCCGAACAAGGCATCAAGGCGCCGAAGAAAGAAGATCTGGGTGCCGGCATGTTCTTCCTGCCCCGCGGCAGCAAGAAGGTGATCAACCGTTGCAAGGAGATCATCGAGGCGGCGATCAACCGGGAAGGGATCAAGTTCCTTTGCTGGCGGGAAGTGCCCATCGACAACAGCTCCCTCGGACGCAAGGCCGAGACGACCCGCCCGGAGATTCTCCAGGTGCTCGTCGAACGCGCCAAAGGCCAAAAGGCCGACGAGTTCGAGCGCAGCCTCCTGCTCGCGCAGAAGTATTGCACCCGCCTGGCCGGTGAAGAGAAGATTACCGACTTTTACGTCGTCAGCTTCTCGCACCTCAGCATCACCTACAAGGGCCTCTTCAACGCCCCGCAGGTCCGCAAGTTCTTCCTCGACCTGAAGAGCCCGAAGTTTGTTTCGACCTTCGCCATCTTCCACCAGCGCTTTGCCACCAATACCTTCCCCGACTGGGCGAAGGCGCAGCCCTTCCGCATGCTCGCGCACAATGGTGAAATCAACACCATCCGCGGCAATCGGAACAACATGCGCGCCCGCGAGTACTCCAACGCCCGCGGCGTATGGGGTGATCGCTTCCCCGACCTCGTCCCGATGGTCCAGGAAGACATGTCGGACAGCGCCAGCTTCGACAACTGCCTCCAGTTGATGACGGTAGGTGGCCGCCCGGCCATCGAAAGCGCCGCTATCATGATGCCCTGCGCCTGGGAGGAAAATCCCGAGCTGCCCAAGAAGGTCCGCAACTTTTACAAGTACCACGCCGTCATGATGGAGCCGTGGGACGGCCCCGCCGCGATCGTCTTCTCCGACGGCCGCTACGTGGGCGCCACCCTCGACCGCAACGGCCTGCGCCCCGCGCGCTACAAGGTCTTTGAAGACGGCACCGTCATTCTCGCCTCCGAAGTCGGCCTCATCCCCAAGTGGGACACCCCCGTGGTGCAATCCGGCCGCCTTGGGCCGGGCCGCATGATCGCGCTCGACCTGCAGGAACACGTCATCCTCGAAGACGACGAGATCAAGGCACGCCTCGGCGACAGCTTCGATTACACCAGCTGGTGCGAGAACAACGTGCGCAACCTGCACGAAGTCGCCGAAAAAACGGCCGACTACGAGACCAGCAGCGTCGACGATGAGGCCATTACCGCCCTGCGCGTCGCCCACGGCTACGACCTCGATGAGGAAAACATCCTCATCAAGCCCATCATGGAGCACGGCAAGGAGCCCATCGGCGCGATGGGCGAAGACTCGCCGCTCGCCGTGATGAGCCGCCGCCCGAAGCTGGTCTACCAATACTTCAAGCAGCTCTTCGCCCAGGTGACGAACCCCGCGATCGACTCGCTGCGGGAACGCACCGTCATGTCGCTGAAGATGCACCTCGGCGGTCGCATGGGCCTCTTCGAGACCCGCGTCAAGGATCACCACTTCCTCGCGCTCGAATCCCCCGTCTTGCTCGACCACGAGTTCCGCGAAATCGGGAAGACCGACTTCCTCAAGGGCAAGGTGCTGACGGTCGACGCCACTTTCCCCGTCACCGAAGGCCCGCAAGGCCTCGAGCCGGCGCTGGAAAAGCTGCGGGCCGAAGTGCGCCAGGCGCTCGAAAAGAAGCCTTACCGCATCATCGTCATTTCTGACCGCAAGGTCAGCAAGGACGTGGCCGGTATCCCCATGCTGCTCGCCGTCGGCGCCGTCCATAGCGAGCTCGTGCAAATGGGCCGCCGGATCGATTGCGACATCGTGGCCGAAACGGGCGACGTGCGCGACGTCCACCAAGTCGCCACCGTGCTCGGTTACGGCGCCAATGCCGTCTACCCCTACCTCGTCTACGACATCATCCGCAAGCTCCTGCGCGAGGCGAAGGAAGACGAAGGCATCTCCAAGGTCAACGCGGAGAAGGCCCTGCACAACTACCGCCACGCCATCGACGCCGGCCTGCTCAAGATCATGTCCAAGATGGGCATCAGCACCCTGTTCAGCTACCAGGGGGCCAAGATCTTCGAGGCGATCGGCCTCAGCTCGGAGGTAATCGACGCCAACTTCACAGGCACGCCCAGCCCCATCGAAGGCATTGGCTACGAGCAACTCGCCCTCGAAGTGCTGCGCCGCCACCAGAATGCGTTCCCGATGGACCGCCCGGCGGAGCTTTGGAACGAAGGCTGGCTCTGGCCCGTCAAGAAGGGCCCCGGCGAATACCACGCCTGGAGCAGCAAGGTCATCTCCGGCATGAACAACATGATCCGGAAGAACGGGGAATACGCGAGCTACCTCACTTGGCAGGAAGCTTCCGACAACCACCCCCCGGTCACGATCAAGGACCTCCTGCGCTTCAAGTATCCCGCTGCCAAGGCCAAGAAGTCCGTGCCGCTCGACGAAGTCGAATCCGTTGAAGACATCCGCCGCCGCTTTACCACGGCCGCCATGTCGCTCGGTGCGCTTTCGCCCGAAATGCACGAGACGCTCGCCATTGCCATGAACCGGATCGGCGGCAAGTCGAACTCCGGCGAAGGCGGTGAAGACCCCGTGCGCTTCCACCCCTACGAAAACGGCGACAGCGCCAACAGCGCGATCAAGCAGGTCGCCTCCGGCCGCTTCGGCGTCTCGGCGGAATACCTCGCCAACGCGAAGGAAATCGAGATCAAGGTCGCTCAAGGCGCGAAGCCGGGCGAAGGTGGCCAGCTCATGGGCTGGAAGGTCAGCCCGCTGATCGCCCGCCTCCGCTTCTCCGTGCCCGGCGTGACGCTGATCTCGCCCCCGCCGCACCACGACATTTACTCGATCGAAGACCTCGCGCAGCTGATCTTCGACCTCAAGGAGGTCAACCCGCGTGCCAAGGTCTGCGTCAAGCTCGTCGCCAGCTCCGGCGTCGGCACGATCGCTGCCGGGGTGGCCAAGGCCTATGCCGACGTCATCCTCATCTCCGGCCACGACGGCGGCACCGGCGCTTCGCCGATCTCGTCGATCAAGCACGCCGGTTCGGCCTGGGAAATCGGCCTCGCCGAAGCCCACCAGGTCCTCATGCTCAACGACCTGCGGAGCCGCGTGACCCTGCGGACCGACGGCGGCATGAAGACCGGCCGCGACATCGTGACGGCAGCCCTCCTCGGCGCGGAAGAATACAACTTCGGCACTGCGGCGCTCATCGCCGGTGGTTGCGCCATGTTCCGTGTTTGCCACCTGAACACCTGCCCGGTCGGCGTCGCCACCCAACGCGACGACCTCCGCGCCAAGTTCCGCGGCAAGCCCGAATACATCGTCAACTACTTCAACGCGGTCTCGCAAGACGTGCGCATGATCATGAGCAAGCTCGGCTTCCGCACGATGGACGAGATGATCGGCCGCACCGACATGCTCGAGCAGATCAATGACCCGCGCAACCCGAAGTCCGACTTCCTCGACTTCTCGCGCCTGCTCTACGCCGTCGACCCGACCTGGGAACAACCGCGCATCCACACCCGCGCCCGCAACGAACGCATCGGCAATCAGGGCACCCTGGACGATTCGATCCTGCAAGACGCGAAGGAAACGGTGACGCATCGCAAGCCCAGCTTCTCGCAGAAGTACAAGGTCGTGAACGTCGACCGCAACGTCGGCACCAAGATCTCCGGCGAAGTGGCCTACCTGCACGGCAACCACGGTCTCGAGCCCGGCACGATCAACCTCGAACTGCGCGGCAGCGCCGGTCAAAGCCTCGGCTGCTTCCTCGTCCAAGGTATCCGCATCAAGCTCATTGGCGACACCAACGACTATGTCGGCAAGGGCATGAACGGCGGCGAGATTATCCTCCGCCCGAAGGACGACGTAAAGTATGCTTGGCACGAAAACACCATCGCGGGCAACACCTGCCTCTATGGTGCCACCGGCGGCTACCTCTTCGCAGCCGGCCAGGTCGGTATGCGCTTCGCGGTCCGTAACTCCGGTGCCACTGCGGTGGTCGAAGGGGTGGGGGACCACGCCTGCGAATACATGACCCGCGGCACGATCGTCGTCCTTGGCGAGACGGGCCGTAACTTCGGCGCCGGTATGAGCGGTGGCGTGGCTTTTGTCTACGATCCCGACAACAAGCTGCAGCCCAACCTCAACCCGGACATGGTTTCCCTCGAGCGCCTCGACGACAACACCGAGATCGTCGCCCTGCGCAAGCTCATCGAACTGCACCGCAAGCTTACCGGCAGCCCCCGTGCCGCCGAGATCCTGGCCAACTGGGAGAAGTCGCTCGGCTACTTCCAGCGCGTCACCCCGCAAACCGCGCCCGACGTGGCCCGCGCCGTGTTCGCGTTCGACAGCCAGCTGCAGTCCATCCAGGTCTGATCGGGCCTGCGACGTGGGGGCCGGTCTACCCCGGCTCCCGCCTTCCCACACCTCATAGAAACGCTTCCTAAAACTTCTCGCCATCCGGGCCGTCTTCTGGCGTCCTGAAGCCGCATCCCTCGCGCAATGCCGCAGAATATCCAGATTCCCGATAACGCACCTTTCGGCCATGAACAGAAGGTGGCGCTGAATGCGCTGCTGCCCACGCTGCAACCGGCCCAGTCCATGTGGCTGGGAGGTTACTTCGCCGCCCTGGGCCAAGCCATGATGGGCGGTGGTGCGAAAACGGCTGCCGCCCCGGCCGCCGCTGCCGCTCCCGCTGCCCCCACCGTGCCGCTGCTCGTGCTCTTCGGCTCCGAAAGCGGCAACGCCGAAACCTGTGCCCAGGAAGCCGAAAAGGCTGCCAAGGCCGCCGGTTTCAAGACCACCCTGGCCGATATGGCCGACTACGATGCCGCCCAGTTGCCCGAAGCGCAGCATGTGCTCATCGTCGTCTCCACCTGGGGTGAAGGTGAGCCGCCGCAGAGCGCCACACCATTTTATGAGCTGATGATGGGCGACCAAGCCCCGAAGCTCGAAAAGGTGAAGTTCTCCGTCTGCGGCCTCGGCGATACCGGCTATGCCGACTTCTGCCAATGCGCAAAGGACTTCGACAAACGACTGGCCGACTTGGGCGCCGAGCGCCTCTACGACCGCCAGGATTGCGACGTCGAATTCGAAGCGCCCTTCCGCGAGTGGCTCAACAACGCCCTCGAGAAGATGGTGGAAGTCAGTGGCGTGAAGGAGAAGGCCGCTGCCGCCGCTCCTGCTCCCGCCGCCGCCCCCAGCATCGAGCTGCCCGGCGACTTCAGCCTCCCCGGCCTCGAAGCCGACGAAGGCTACTCGAAGAAGAACCCCTTCCCGGCCAAGGTGAAGGCGAATTACGTGCTCAATGGCGAAGGCTCTTCCAAGGAAGTGCTTCACATCGAGCTCGACCTCGCCGGCTCCGGCCTCAGCTACGAAGCAGGTGACGCCCTCGGCATCATCCCGGTGAATTGCCCGGAAGTGGCCGACGACATGCTCCGCCTCGCTGGTTTCCGCGGCGATGAGCTGAAGGAAGTCAACGGCGAGCTGCTCTCGCTGACCGAGCTGCTGATGCGCGACTACGACGTCACCTCGCTCAGCCGCAGCCTCATCCGCAAGTACCTGCCCTTTGCCAAGAACAAGGCGCTGGAAAACCTGCTGGAAGACGACCAAAAGGAAAAGCTGGGCGAATGGCTCTGGGGCCGCGAAATCCGCGACCTCTTTGCCGAATACCCGCCGGCCGACAACCTGACGGTCGACCAGCTGCTCAACCTCTTGCGCACGCAGCCCCCGCGACTCTATTCCATCGCTTCGAGCATCAAGAAGCACCCGGAAGAAGTGCACCTCACGGTCGGCGCGGTCCGCTACGACGCGTTTGGCCGCGGTCGCAAGGGCGTGTGCTCCACCTTCCTCGCCGATCGCGTGCAGCCGGGCGACACCGTCCCCGTCTACATGCACCACAACAAGAACTTCAAGCTGCCGACCGATCCCGACACCCCCATCATCATGGTCGGGCCGGGCACCGGTATCGCTCCCTTCCGCTCCTTTGTGGAAGAGCGCGAAGCCACCGGCGCGCGTGGCCGCAACTGGCTGTTCTTCGGCGACCAACGCTTCCTCTACGACTTCTACTATCAGACGGAGTGGCAGGACTACCTCAAGTCCGGCGTATTGACCAAGATGGACGTCGCCTTCTCGCGCGACACCGAAAAGAAGGTCTACGTGCAACACCGCATGAAGGAAAAGGGCAAGGAGCTGTATGCCTGGCTCGAAGAAGGGGCCTACTTCTACGTCTGCGGCGACGCCAGCCGCATGGCCAAGGACGTCAACCAAGCCCTCGTCGAAGTCTACATGGAGCACGGCGGCCTGAATGAAGAAGACGCCATCGCCCACGTGAAGAAGCTGCAGAAGGAGAAGCGCTACCAGCGAGACGTCTATTAGGATTTTTCCTCCCCGCCCGTCCGGCTCCCCCGGACGGGCTTTTTTGTGTCTGTCGGGCGGCTTGACGTTGGTTGGAAGCTGAGGCAATCTGCCCTCCATGCAGCACTGGAAATCGGCGATTCTTTTGGGCTGGGCTACCCTGGCCGGCTCTTTGCACGCGGAGCTCAGCTTCGAGTCCGATAATATCGAAATTGAAGCGACGACCGACATGACGGAGTCCGTCGGGGTCTTCAAGTTCACCAACACGGGCGACAAGCCGGTGGCGATTACCAACGTGCGCACCTCCTGCGGCTGCACGGCTGCCGCGCCCGAAAAGGACGTCTACGCCCCTGGTGAAAGCGGCGAGATCAAGGCCGTGTTCCAGTTCGGCGAGCGCCAGGGCCGCCAGCAAAAGCACATTGCGGTTACGACCGACGAAGGGCAGTACAGCCTCAACCTCGTGACCGTCATCCCGGGCCGCTACGAGATGGAGCCGCGCCTGCTGGCATGGATCGACGATGGCCGCGCCACCAAGAGCGCGACCGTTACCTTCCTCGCCGGTCAACCGGTAGAGCTGCTCGATTTCAACGCTCCCGAAGGCTATGAAGTGCAGGTTGAAACGCTGAAGGAAGGCGAGCAATACCGCATCGACGTGACCCCGACCGCCGAAAAGCTGCCCACGTCGCAAGTGCTGCGCTTCGCCGGTAAGAATGAGGAAGGCAAAAAGGAAAACCTCACGCTCTTCCTCCGTCACATCGACCGCCAGCTGCGCACCAGCTCGACGAACTAGAGCCGCCGCCTTTGGTTGCATTGGGCATGGGATGCTGCTCTCGGGCGGTACGACTGGGCTCCATTTGAACGGTATCAAACATATTGCGCTGCTGGTCGCTCCTGGCGTGACGCTTCTCGACGTCGCGGGGCCAGCAGATGTTTTTTCTAAAGCGGCAGATTGCCTTGCTTCCGCTGGTGAAAGCTCTGGATACCGCGTTTGTTGCATTGCTGCCGACCGATCGCAAAAGGTCGTGCGCAGCTCGAGCGGTATCCCGGTTAATTGCGATTACACGTTCGATACAATTGATTTTGTTCCCGATACGATTCTGGTGACCGGCCGCGGAGAAGAGCCCCGGTACCCAGATGCGGCCATTGATTGGTTGAAATCCCAGTTTCACGCCTGCAGGCGGATGGGCTCGATCTGTGCGGGGGCTTTCGTCCTGGCGGAATGCGGTTTTTTGAGCGGCAGACGCGTGACGACGCACTGGGCAAAGTGCGAGGAGTTGGCCCGCTTGTATCCCGATACCCGGGTGGAAAAAGATCCGATCTTTCTTCGGGATGAAAAGGTCTACACCTCGGCCGGAGTTTCCGCTGGTATCGACCTCTCTCTGGCGATGGTGGAAGAGGACTACGGCCGGGAAGTGGCGCTGCAGGTGGCTAGGCTGTTGGTGTTGTTCATGAAGCGTCCCGGCAATCAATCCCAGTTCAGCGTTTCCCTGGCTCACCAACATGTAGACTATCTCCCGGTGCGGCAGTTGCTGGACTGGTTGGCCGACCACTACGATCAGGCTTTGACGATCGAGAGTCTGGCCGAACGCGCGCGAATGAGCCCTCGAAATTTTGCTCGCGTCTTTGCGAAGGAGACAGGGGACACCCCGGCAAAGTTCCTCGAAAAACTGCGCGTTGAAAAAGCTCGGCAGCGTTTGGAGGAAAGCCGCCTGTCTCTGGATAGGGTGGCGATGGAGTGTGGCCTTACGAGTGCGGATACAATGCGAAAGATGTTTTTGAGACACCTCGGGGTCACGCCTTCTCAGTATCGCGAGCGGTTTACCTCGTGCTGGGGCTCGGAGCAGGCAATGGAGCTCGTGTAGCTTCTAATCGGTCTTTCTGGCAGGATTTTCCGGTTTGTTGTCATTTTCGCCAAAGCGCGCTGCTGATATCATCTCCCTCCGGTGCTGGCGTTGGTCCAGCTCCGAAAACCGGACGAAAAGATGATTAAAGTAGCTATCAATGGATTCGGCAGAATCGGGAGACTGGCTTGCCGTGCTCTTCACGAAGATCCCGCCTTTGAAGTCGTTGCCATCAACGATTTGGGCTCTCCCGCTGCGCTGGCCTATCTACTGGAATACGATACGGCCCAAGGCAAATGGAGCAAGGCGGTGTCGGCTGCCGAGGGCTTGATCGCGGTGGGAGGGCAAACCATCCGCGTCTATGCGGAAAAGGACCCCTCAAAGCTGCCCTGGAAGGCGCTCGACATAGATCTCGTGCTCGAGTGCACCGGGTTCTTTACCACCTTGCCCGAAGCCTCGCTTCATTTGTCGGCGGGAGCCAGGCGGGTGATCGTCTCCGCCCCGGCGGGCAAGGAGATGAAAACGATCGTCTACGACGTGAACCATGAGACTCTCGATTCTCAAGATCAGGTCATCAGTTGCGCCTCCTGCACGACCAACTGTCTTGCGCCGATGGCGAAGGTGCTGCATCGCGAGTTTGGGATCGTGACCGGTCAGATGTCCACCATCCATGCTTATACGAACTCGCAGCCGCTGCTGGATACGGCGCGGGCCACGGAGAATCTGCGCGGGCTAAGAGCGGCGGCGACCAATGTGGTGCCCTACACGACCGGTGCCGCCAAAGCGATCGGCCTGGTGATCCCGGAGCTGGCTGGCAAGCTCGACGGCTCTTCCCAACGGGTGCCGGTGGATTCGGGCTCTTTGGTGGAGCTCTACACCGTGCTGGAAAAGGAGGTGGACGTCGAACGGATCAATGCCGCAATGCGATCGGCCGCGAGTGAATCGTTCGGCTACAATGATGCGCCCCTCGTGTCCAGCGACGTTATTGGGATGCGGTTCGGCTCGCTCTTCGACGCCACGCAAACGAAAATTACTCAGGCCTCCGGCGTGCAGCTGCTCAAGACGGTTGCTTGGTATGATAACGAGATGTCTTTCGTCTCGCAGATGCTGCGCGCGGGCAAGTATCTGATGTCTTGCACCCGCGAATAATGAGCGCTCGCTTTTGATTCGACCGCTCCGCGCGGAGGTCGCGACTGGCCCTGCGCGGGGCGCTTTAATCAAAGCGCAGGAAGCTCTTGTGGCGCTTGCGCTGCACGCTGGTCAGTGGCGGGAGGTCTTCCGGATGGAAGCCGCCTTCGGGCATACTGCTGACCAGCCAGCCGGCGTGCGCCCGCAGCTCCAGCCAGCGCTCCCATTCCAGCTCGGGGGCGTGGGCGATGTGGTTGAGCAGGCTGCGCCACTCCAGGCGCGCGCGTTCGATGTCGCCGCTCAGCAGCTCGTCGCTCATCAGCTTTTGCTTCGCGCCGGGCTGGGCATCCAGGCGGCGGAGGGTTTCAGCCGCGCCGTCTCCATATTCCGGCGGCACGCCCTTGCGCAGATAACCGTGGTAGGTCGCGTTGCGGTAGGTGCTGCGACATACGCCGCCCAGTCGCCCCGAATATTCCTCGTGGATCTGGAAGCGGTGACCGGCCCGCAGGTTGGCCACGTCGAAGATCAGTTCTTCGATGGGGTAGGTGGCATCTTCCAGTGCGGCGGCGATGGCTAGGCCTTCCCCGTGGTTGAAGAAGCTGAAAAGCACACCTCGGCGGGTAGGGCGAGCGTCGCGGTCGATCAGGCCCAGCTGAAACCACGCATCCGCCGGGGTGGGGCCGGCAATGGGAGAACCCCGGTCGGTCTCGCCGGAGATGCGCAAATCGGCCACCAGCTCGGTCGTGCGCTCTGGTGGGGCCAGCAGGTAGCGCCCGGCACCGTCGCGGTAAGCGTAGGCAAACGCTTCCCGGTAGTCCAGCCGCGCGACCAGCGTATCACCGCGCGTTTCAATTTCCAGCGCGCGGCCTCCCATGGTCCACATCGGCAGCTGCGGCAACACTTCGCGCTCAAGTTGTTCCAGCGTCCAATGCTCACGGCTGATGCGGGGGCCCTGCTTGCGCGGCTGTGGCAGGCTCTGCTTCAGCTGCTTCCACAGCCAGTGGGTCAAGACCAGTTCGCCCTCGTTTGCGCCGCGCCCCAGGCGGGCCAGCGGTAGCTCCCGACCGTAAAATGTTTTTCCGTTCTGGCGCATGCGGCAGAGGTTGCCAACCGGGATCTGCTCCAGCGTCGCGGGCACACTCAGGGCGGGTTTCCACTTCCCCTGGTGGAAGAATACCACGTCTTTGAGGTGCCCTTTTTGCGGTGCCCGCTGCCGCTCCCATTCGCCGTCGGGCGTCTGGATCTCGACGATCTGCTGCCGGTGGACCCGCGTGGGCGGCTGCTCCTCGTCGGGGTGAGTGCGTGCGCCGTTTTTGGCAAATTCACGCAGCCCCAGCGGCACGCGCTCGGCGCTGAAGAGGCGGCTGGCGACGCTATGGGCGGCCAGCACGGGGTTTTCCTCTGCGACGTCGGCCAAGTGCATGACCGAGAGGAAGCTGGGCCAGTCGACCGTGTTGTGGCGCTTCAAGTGCAGCGGACGGCCCTCGTTCAGGCGCGGCCCGCCGGGCACCACCAGCGCAAAGCCCCTCTTGTCGATCCCGCGTCGCCCGGCTCGGCCAAACATCTGCAACAGCTCGTCGGGGCGGACTTGGTGGGTGCGGTCGCCCGCGCGGTATTCGCGGTCGGTCACGAGCACGCTGCGCATGGAAAAGTTGATCCCCGCCGAGAGGCCCATCGTAGCGACGACCACCCTTAGCTGCCCGGCCTTGGCCAGCGGTTCGACCAGGCCTGCGCGTTGGCGGTAGCTGAGGCCGCTGTGGTGGTAGGCCACACGCGCCTTGAGCAGCCGGGCCAATTCGTCGCCCGCCAACTGCTGTTGCTCGGGCGTGAGGATCAGCGGGTCTTCCTCCGGCAGTTGACGCGCAATGTCGATCGCGAGCCGCTCGGCCGCCTTGCGACGAGGGGCAAAGGCGAGCAGCGGGGCCATGCCGGCTTTCAACACGCGTGCGACCGCTCGGGGCCAGAGACCGCGCACGCGGGCAGGGATGCCCTTCTCCGGCAAGGCCTCGATGTGGATCTCATCCAGCGGCACCGGGCGCTCCAGGTGCTGGATCAGGTCGACCTCGCGGCCCAACCGGCGCAGCCACGCCACCACGCTTTCCGGGTTGCCGACCGAGCCGCTGAGCAGCAGCAGTTGCGTGTCTTCCGGTGCCAGCGCGATGGCCAGTTCGTAATTCGTACCCCGGCTCATGTCGCCCAGCATCTGGTATTCGTCGATCACCAGCAGCGCGGGGCCTTCGCCCGCCAGGAGGCGGCTCTTTTGCGCTTCCAGCGTCGCGACCACCACGGGGGCGTTGAGGTTTTCGGCGAGGTCACCCGTGGCAATGCCCACGTTCCAGCCCTTGGCGCGCCATTCGATCAGCTTGTCGTTGGCCAAGGCGCGGGTAGGCACGGTGTAGATGGCCTGCCCGCGCAAGCTGTTCTCCAGCCACTGCTCGAAAATGTAGGTCTTGCCCGCACCGGTAGGAGCATCGACGACCACGTCCTTACCTGCCTGCAAGGCGCGAATCGCGTCCTGCTGCCACAAGTCGGGCACCTTCAAATGGACTTCCAGGTCGCTGGATAGCTCAGACATCGGAACGCTCAGAGTTTCCACCCATTCCCGGCCCGGCGCAACCGCAATCCCGCGCTTTCTGTTACGGGGCGGGGTCGCTGAACTCTGCGCAATCTTCGGACGGCACGTGCACGCCAGCTGCCTGTTGATAGACGAGCTTTGCACCCAGATGGCCGAGATAGGCCATGCACACCGCCCCGCCAATCGTCAGCAGCAAGCCCACGGTCCGCGCCCCAAGGCGCAGGCGACCACGGAGGAAGACCCGCACAAGGTCAAACGCGGCCGCGGCAGAAAAGATGGCGCCGCAAATGTAGGACCATAACAGGTGCTCCTTCAACACCCCGGGGTCGCAGATGCGCCTCACCTCGATTGTATAGGCGAGGCGGCCCGTGTAGTAGGCAATCCAGAAGCCGACCAGCCCTGCCCAGAGCAGTAGCGAATAACTGAACCTCAGACCGCTCCCGGCTCGCGTTCGGGATAGCAGGGGCAGGGCTAAAGCAAGCAGCCCCGCTCCAGTGAGCAGGGCTACAGGAAAGTGAACGGAGAGGGGGTGCCATAGCTCCGTCCGCCACATGGAGGGCAATTCCGCCATGAAGCTGCGCTAGTTGGCGGCGAGGATCGTCACCTTGATGGGTTCGAGGCGTTGGCCGACCTTCTCGACCTCCACTTCGACACGCTGGCCTTGCTGCAGAGCCTGGAACTGGACCACCTGGTTGTTGCGCATCAGCTGCGTCCGCTCGGTAAAGTAGAGCTCGATCGTCTTGCCGTCAGCGGTTTCAACGTAGATTTCCTGCTCTTCCGGGTCTACCTCCTTGGCCACACCCGTATAGGTGCCGGAGGGCACGACGTCGGTATCAGAGAGCTCGACGCTGCCGCCCGCGTTGTCGCCGCAAGCTGCGAGGAAGAAACCGCCAAAGAATAAGGTAATGAGCGTAAGGATTTTCATGGAGAGATCGTAATTTTAGGTGAGATAGCGGCACCTGTCGTGAGTGCCTTCAGTCCTAAGAGTAGGAGCCAAACGGTGATACTTCAAATGTGCGGATCAAGTCTTGCCATGGGTGATGAGTGGCATCTTTGTAATCTACCCCAGTTTCTCCCGAGGAGACCATGACCGCGCCCACCTCTGATTTCGACCACCGCAACCTGCTGAAAGTCGGCGGCATCGTGCTGGCGATGAACATCTTGCTGATGTGCGTCAAGATCGCTGTCGGCATCTGGGGCAACTCCTACGCGCTGATTGCCGACGGCATCGAATCGGCCAGCGACATCTTTGTCTCGCTGCTCACCTGGGGCGGCTTTTTTCTCTCGCTGCGCCCGCCGGATGCCAAGCACCCGTTTGGCCATGGCAAGATCGAGTCGGTCATGGGCGTACTCTCCGGGGTGGCCCTGCTTGGCGCTGCGGTGGCGATCGCGGCCTTCTCGATCCGCGAGATTCGCACCCCGCACCATGCGCCGGAGTGGTTTACGCTGCCGGTGCTGCTCATGGTCGTCGTCGTGAAAGAGCTGATGGCCAACCGCATCATGAAGCTGACCACGGGCGAAATGGAGAGCCGGGCGTTGGAGGGCGATGCCTGGCACCACCGCTCCGACGCGCTCACCTCGGGCGCGGCGGCCATCGGCATCGCAGTGGCGCTCATCGGCGGCGAAGGGTGGGCGATGGCGGACGATTGGGCTGCCCTTTTTGCCTGCCTGATCATCGCCGCAAACGGCTTCCGGATCGTGAAGCTCTCGATGCACGATGTCCTCGACGGTCGGGTCGATAACGAGCTGGTCGCCGCGCTGCGCCGAACGGCGGAAGCCGACGCGCAAGTGCAGCAGGTGGAAAAGTGCCGCGTGCGCAAAAGCGGAGTCGGCTATTTTGTGGAGCTGCACCTGCAGGTGGATGCAGAGATGACGGTGCAGGCGGGCCATGAGCTGGGCCATCAGGTGAAGGCGCGGCTGCAAAAGGAATTCCCGCGCCTGATTGATGTCGTCGTGCACCTGGAGCCCCACCACGCAGCAGCCGTCCAATAGCGGCTTTCCATCTGAAGTTGACACACGCTTGGTCGATTTTAATCATCGGCACGTGATGCAGCAGTGGCTAACAGTGGGGCTCCTGGCCTTCATGTTACTGTGGAATGCCGTTTTCGGCACCCTCGGTGATGCCATTCTGTGCCTGCATCCGGGCTTCGCCGCCCATTTCGAGCTGAAGGAGCAGGAGTGCCATGGCGAGTGCCCCGCCGAACCGGAAGCGCATGCCGCCGAGTTCCAGCTTGCGGACGATCATTGCCCGCCGTGTGTCGACATCCGCGTACGGGGGCAGTCGCTGGAGTCGCAGCTTTCGCCGCGCATGGCGGTGCCGCTGCCCGATGCGAGTGCGCTGGTCGTCGACTGGTTGCCGGAGTTGAATCTGCCCGCCGTCCGCCTCCTTGAGACTTCGAGCGGCCCGCGTGCGCCTCCGTCGGAGGCACCGCCGCAAAGTGTCGTCATCGTGCGAACGCACGTGTTAAGAGTCTGATCGATCCTGAAAGTCGTTGTCGGCCCTTCGCTTCCGCGTGAAGCCAAGGCCATTCGAAGAACGCCCGGTGCGTTCTTGTTACAACCATCTTTCAGGATTTTTCATGTCCAGATACTTTCGTTCCAAACTGTTTTATGTTTTGATCCCCGTCGCGCTAACGGGGCATTTGATAGCGCAATCTTCCGGGTCTTCGTTTGAAGCCCCCGTCACCTTGCAGCAGGCGCTCGACCTCGCAGTCGAAAACGATCCTGCTCTCAAACGGCTCGAAGTGCTTGACGAAGCTGCGGCTGGTCAGGTCGAACAAGCTTCGCTGCGGCCCAACCCCACCATCGGCGCCGAGGTCGAGAACTTTCTCGGCACGGGCGGCGGGCTGAGTGGAGTCGATGGGCTTGAGATCACGCTCGGCGTCTCCCAAGTCCTCGAAATGGGCGGCAAACGCCAGCGCCGCACGGCTTTGGCCGAGCACGAACGTGCCTTGCTCGGTTGGGATGCCGAGCAACGCCTGACGATGCTGCAGGGGCAGGTAAGGCAGGCCTTCGTGGAAGTCTTGCTGGCACAGCGGGCGGTTGAGCTTCGCCGCGAACAACTCGCCCTTGCGACCGAGAGCCGCGACGAAACCTCCCGCCTGGTCGAGGCTGCCCGCGCCCCGGAGGTCGACCGCGCCCGGGCTCAACTCGCCGTGCGGCAGCAGCAATTTGCCCTGCAGCAGGCCGAGCGCGAGGCTGTGACCACTCGGGAAGCTTTGAGCGCCCTCTGGGGGCTGGTTCCCGCGTCCGATTTCACCTTGGCAGGCGAGATTGCGGTGGAAAATCCGCCCGACTTGATCGGCCTGGTCGGTCAGCTCGCGGATACGCCCGCGCTGGCGCGTTTCAGGGCTGAGGCCTCTACCCGCCAAGCCGCGCTGGAGCTGGAAGAAGCGCGCGCTACGCCCGACATCGAACTGACCGCCGGCGCACGCTACTTCAACGAAAACAGCGGCGATGCGGCCTTCCTCGTCGGCGTGCAAGTCCCCTGGCCGCTCTTCGACCGGAATCAGGGCAACATCCGCACCGCCCGGGCTCAACTGCGCGCCGTCGAACACGAGCAAGAGACCGTGCGCCGCGAGCTGCTCCAGGCGCTCGCAGCCGCCCACCGCTCCCTCGTCAATGCCTACGAAGAAGTGCAGGCGCTCGAAAACGAGCTGCGCCCTGCCGCCGAGCAGGCACTGGCCGACACCCAGAGCGGCTACGAGCGTGGCCAGTTCACCATCCTGTCCGTGCTCGACAGCCGGCAGGCGCTCTTCGAAGTGCGCGAGGCCCAGCTAGACGCGCTCCGCCGCTACGCCCAGGCGCTTGCCCAAGTGGAGGCGCTGACCCGCCCAGTCAATCCGATCCGTTAAGCCGTGACCTTAGCACATACATTCATGAACCGCATTTTCCCTGTGAACCACCTTTCCACTCACCGTCGCCTTTCAACGCTCCTTCTTGCCTTGGCCACGCTTGGCCCTGTCACCAGTTGGGCTCAGCACGATGATCACGACCATGAACATGCAGACGAGCATGATGAGCATGGGCACGACGAGCACGAAGAAGGCGTGGTGCAGATCGATGCGGCCACGCTCCGCGAATTCGGTGTCGAGATTGGTCCCGTCGGTCCCGGTACGTTGCACGAAGAAGTGGTGCTGCCCGGCGAAATCGCCTTTAACCGCGAACAAATCGCCTACGCGACGCCGCGCTATGCCGGAGTCGTGCAAGACATCCGCGTGCGCCTGGCCGACCAAGTGAGCAAGGGCCAGGTCCTCGCGACCCTGGAAAGCACCGAGACGCTGCGCCCCTTTGAGGTAAAGGCGCCCTTTGACGGGACCATCGTCGCCTACGACATCACCCCGGGGCAGACGGTGGAGGCGGGCGTGCCGCTCTTTACCATTGCCGACCTTTCGACGGTCTGGGCCGATCTCCGTATCTACCAACGTAACATGGGCGAGATTCACGAAGGGCAGAGCGTGCTCATCCAGAGCGGGCACGACCGTGAACCCTATCGAGGCACCATCGCCTACATCGCCCCGACGATCGATGCGCATACCCGCACCGGCCTCGCCCGCGCGGTAGTCGAGAATCCCGACCGTAATTGGCGCCCGGGGCTCTTCATCAAGGGCGCCGTCTCCATCGACGAGCACCGCGCGGAGGTGCTGATCCCACGCACCGCCGTCCTCACGATGGAAGGTGCCACGGTCGTCTTTGTGCAGACCGACGAGGGCTTCGAGCCGCGCCCGGTCGTGCTGGGCCACGGCGACGCGGAATCGTTCGAGGTCGTGCGCGGGCTCGAGCCAGGCGACGTCATCGCGCTGCGCAACGCCATCTCGCTCAAGGCCGAGTTGGGCAAGGGCTCTTTCGGCGGTCACCACCACCACTAAGCGCAGAAAGGAGGCTAACGTATGTTAAAGCGATTTATCGAGACGGCCCTGCGCAACCAGTTGATTGTCATCCTCTTGACGCTGGCGGTGATCGGCGGCGGCTACTGGAGCTACAAAAAGCTGCCGGTCGACGCGTTTCCCGACGTTTCGCCCGCGCTGGTGCAGGTGTTCACCGTCACCTCGGGCCTGGGGCCGGAAGAGGTGGAAAAATTCGTCACCTTCCCGGTCGAGGCGGCAATGAGCGGCCTGCCCAAGGTCGAGGAAATCCGCTCGGTTTCCAACTTCGGGCTCTCCGTCGTCAGCGTCTATTTCGAGGAAGGCACCGACATCTATTTCGCCCGTCAAGTGGTGGGCGAACGCCTGTCGGAGGCGCGTGAGGCCATTCCGCCCGGCTTTGGCGAGCCCGAGATGGGACCGATCTCCACCGGCCAAGGCCTCGTGCTCTATTACAACCTCATCGACACCACGGGCGAATACTCGCTCGAAGAGCTGCGTTCGATGCAGGACTGGATCGTGAAATACCACCTGCAGACGGTTCCCGGCGTCACCGAAGTCCTCGGCATCGGCGGCTACGTCAAGCAGTTCCAGGTCAACGTGGATCCCGACGCGCTCCTGCGCTACGACCTGTCGCTGCACGAGGTGATCGAGCGGCTGGAGGCCAACAACCAGAACGTGGGCGGCCAGTTCCTGGAGCGCAACGGCGAGATGTTCATCGTGCGTTCGGAAGGGCTCGCGCGTGGTATCGACGACTTACGCCGCATCGTGGTGGCGCACGAAAACGGCACGCCCGTCTACCTCGAAGATGTGGCCGCAATCGACATCGGCGGCGAGATCCGGCAAGGCCTGCAAACGCGCAATGGCGAAGGCGAAGTCGTCTCCGGCATGGTGATCAAGCTCTACGGCACCAACTCGTCGACCGTGATTGCCGCCGTGGAGACCAAGCTGGCCGAACTGCAGGAGGCGTTGCCCGAGGGGGTGGTGATCGACCCGTATTACGAGCAGAAGACGCTCGTCGAGTCGTCCGTCAAGACGGTGACGAGCGCGCTGGTGCAGGGCATCGGGCTGGTAGTGATCATCCTGCTCGTCTTCATCGGCGGCTTCCGGCCCAGTCTCGTCGTGGCGCTCGCGATCCCGTTTTCGGTGCTCTTTGCCACCATCGCGATGTACTACTTCGGCATCTCGGCCAACCTCATGTCGCTCGGCGGTATCGCCATCGCCATCGGCATGATGGTCGACGGCACGATCGTGATGGTCGAAAATGCCGACCGGCTGCTGCGCGCCTCTCCGCCGGGCGAACCCAAGCGGAGCATCATCGCCCGTGCCTGTAGCGAAGTCGCGCAGCCGATCACGTTTTCGATCCTCATCGTGGTGCTGGTCTTCCTGCCGCTCTTCACGCTGCACGGGATGGAGGGCAAGATGTTCCGCCCGCTCGCTTATACGGTGTCGCTGGCGATGTTTGGCTCGCTGCTCTTCGCGCTGGTAGGCGCTCCGGTTTACGCCTGGCTCTTCATGAGCCCGCCCCGCCGGGCCGAGGGCGAGACGAGCCAGCCACGCGAGATCTGGATCGTGCGCCTGCTGGTGGCGGTCTATCGGCCTGTGGTGCGCTTCTTCGTGCGCTTCCGCATCGTCGCCGTCGCGCTGGCCCTGGGGCTGCTGGCGGTGGGCGCGGTCGTGTTTCCTCGACTGGGCTCGGAGTTCACGCCGCGCCTGATGGAGGGCGATATCATTGCCAATCTCACAATGGCGCCTTCCGTTTCGCTCGAAGAGACCAAGCGCAACTCGCTGATCGCCGAGCGGCGCCTGCTGGAGATCCCCGAGATCGAGCAGGCGATTTCGCGCATCGGGCGCGGCGAAGTCGGGGCGCACGCCGACCCGATTAACAGCGTGCACATGATGGTGGTGCTGCGACCGGAGGCGGAATGGCGCGAGGGCTTCACCCAGATCGACATCGAAAACGCCATGCGCGACAAGCTGGCCGGGATGCCGGGGGTGCTGGTCAACATCACCCAACCAATCCAGTTGACCGTCGATGAACTGGTGGGGGGCTCGAAGGCGCAGCTTTCGATCAAGCTCTTCGGCAACGACCTCGACGTGCTCAAGGAAAAGGGCGATGCCATCGCGGGTGTGTTGCAGGGCATCGCCGGTTCGGCCGACGTGCAGGCCGGTCAGGTGACGGGCTCGCCACAGATCGTCGTGCGCCCCGACCGGGAGGCCATCGCCCGCCACGGCATGAACCTCTCCGAGGTGCAGGAGCTGATCGAAGCCGCCGTGGGGGGCGTGGAGGCCGGCCAGATCTACGACGGCGTGCAGCGCTTTGCCATCTACGTGCGCTACGCGGAGCAGGCGCGCCGGACGATCGACGATCTGCGCCACCTGATCGTGCGGACCGCCGGCGGTGCCCTGATCCCGCTGGATGAGATCGCCGAGATCGAAGAGATCGTCGGCCCGCGCGAAATCGTGCGCGAGAACAACCAGCGCTACATTGAAATCCAGTCCAACATAGTCGGGCGCGACATCGGCAGCTTTGTCGAGGAGGCGCAGGCCGCGATTGCCCAAGGCGTCGAGCTGCCCACCGGCTACCTCCTCTCGTGGGGCGGCCAGTTCGAGCTGCAACAGCAGGCCAATGCCCGCCTCGCTCTAGTAGTGCCGGTGACGCTGATCCTCATCGCGCTGTTGCTGTACATGAGCTTCGGTTCGCTGAAAAACACCGCGCTGATCCTGCTCAACATCCCGCTCGCGCTCGTCGGTGGGGTGGTGGGTCTCTGGCTTGCCGGGGAAAACCTCTCCGTGCCGTCCAGCATCGGATTCATCGCGCTTTTCGGCATCGCACTCGGCAACGGCATGGTGCTCGTCACTTATCTCAACGACCTCGTGCGCGCCGGTCGTCCGCTGGACGAGGCGAGCGTGGAAGGCGCGTGTCTGCGTGTGCGTCCGGTGCTGATGACAGCCGGGACGACGCTGCTCGGGCTCTTGCCGCTGCTGCTCGCCACGGGCACCGGCAGCGAAGTGCAGCGCCCACTCGCCATCGTGGTAATCGGCGGCCTCGTGTCGTCGACCCTGCTCACGTTGCTGGTGGTGCCCGCGCTCTACAAGTGGTTTGCGGTCAAGCCGCAGTCGGAGGCGTAGGCAGCACCACCTTGTTTTTTTGCCGCCGAAGGGGCCAACGCTCCTTCGGCGTTTTTGTGCCCGCAGTCTGACGTTGCGAATCAACCGGGCTGGCGGCAATGGCGGATTGGGGTAGGGTATGGGCAGCCATCTTCTCACTCCTCCCCCTGCCATGATTGTTCCCCGTACCCTCTTCACCAGCGCCCTTGCCACCCTTTGCCTGCTGCCCGCCCTCAAGGCCGGTTATCTGTTTGCCACCTTCAAAGGTGAAAAGACCGCGCTGGAAGAGCAGATCTACTTTGCGGTGAGCGAAGAAGGCCGCCAATGGAAGGCTCTCAACGACGGCGAGCCGGTGCTCGTCAGCCAGTTGGGTGAGAAGGGCGTGCGCGATCCCTACCTGCTGCGCTCGCACGACGGCAAAACCTTTTACCTGATCGCGACCGATCTCTCCATCTACCACAACGGCGACTGGAAGCGGGCGGTCGAAGACGGTAGCCGCGCCATCGTGATCTGGGAGTCGCGCGACCTCGTCCAGTGGTCGGAACCGCGCCGGGTGGAGGTGGCGCCGCCGGATGCCGGTTGCACCTGGGCACCGGAGGCGATTTACGACGAAGAAAGCGGCGATTACGTGGTCTTCTGGGCTTCGACCACCGCTCGCGACGAATACCAGAAGCACCGCATCTGGGGCGCCCGTACCGGCGATTTCAAGACCTTTGGCAAGCCCTTCATCTTCATCGAAAAGCCCACCACCATCATCGACACCACCATCGTGCGCGAAGGCGACCAGTATTACCGCTTCACCAAGGACGAGCAGGACAAGGACATCACGATGGAGACGGCGGAAAAGCTCTCCGGGCCGTGGCGAAATGTGGACGGCTTTTCGCTGGCCGGGATGCAGGGCTACGAGGGGCCGGCCTGCTATCAGGTCGCCCCGGCGGAAGACGGCCAGGCGGCGACCTGGTGTCTCATCCTCGACCACTATATGAAAGGGCGCGGTTACCAACCCTACGTCACGCACGATCTCGGCTCGGGCGAGTTCGAGCCCGGTGAAAATTTCAGTTTTCCGTTCCCCTTCCGGCACGGCTCCGTGCTGCCGCTCTCGGAGGCGGAATACGAGCGGCTGGTGCAGGCCCGTGAGGTGGGCGAAGCTCGGTCAGAGTAGAGGCTTGGCGTTCCACAATTAGAATTACGCGGCACTCGTTGAGCCACCCGGGAGGGCGGTAAGGTGGAGGCGACTCTCACCCCTCACCTTACCCCAAAAGATGAAGCACTCATCCTTCTTTTGCACCCTTCCGTTGTGGCTGGGTGCAAGCCTCGGCGCACAGCAACTCCTGACGATCGAGGCCGAATCGGGCCAGTTTGGCTCCAACATGACCGCCGTGACAGAGGGCGACCTTAGCTGGGCCGCGATCCTCAACACCGGCGCCGGCAATTCACCCGGCAGTGACGCCAACATCGTTACTATCGCCCCCGAATTTGCCGAGCCGGGTACCTACGAGCTGTATGCCCGCATCTACGTCGGGCCCGGCACCTACAGCGACGACAGCCTCTTCCTCCCCCGCGACTTTGGCGACCTCGACCCGGCTGCGGATGCGGCGTGGTCGGTCGTCAACGGCCTGGCCGCAGCGATGGGCTACGCGCAGGATTCGGACTTGGTGGGCAACGGCGGTACCGTCGGCTCTGAAGCCTGGAAATGGGTCAAGCTCAGCACTGGAGAGGCTCCCATCCTCTACCTCGTGACGGAGGATAATCTGAGCCCCACTTTCCAGTTCGGCGGGCGCGAAGACGGCCTGCGCATCGACAAGTTTGCCTTCGGGCCTGAAGGCGTCGCCTATACCGTGGCGGAGTTGACCGCCGGCGAAGGGGAGGGCACCATTATTCCCGAGGAATATGTGCCGTCTGGCCCGCCGCTGGCGACCGGTAAGTCCAAGTATCTCGGCAGCGTGCACTCCGCCAGTCAGGTCAAGAATTTCGAAGCCTACTTCAATCAAGTTACGGCGGAGAACGGCGGCAAATGGGGCAGCGTCGAAGCCACGCGCGACGTGATGAACTGGACCGATTTGGACGCAGCCTATCAGCTCGCGCAAGACACCGGCAGCCTCTTCCGCATGCACGTGCTCGTATGGGGCGCGCAGCAGCCCAGTTGGATCAGCACCCTACCGGTCGAGGAAAAGCGCGAAGAGATCGAAGAATGGTTCCATGCCGTGGCCGAGCGCTACCCGCAGATCGACTACCTCGAGGTGGTCAACGAGCCGCTCCACGCACCGCCGAATGGCGAATACGCCGCCTACAGCACCAACGTCACCGCGCTCTATTACGACGCTCTCGGCGGCTACGGCGAGTCCGGGCACGACTGGATCCTCGAAGCATTTCGGATGGCGCGCGAGATCTTCCCGGAGACCCGCCTGGTGCTCAACGATTACGGCATCATCGGCAACAACACGGCCACCACCAACTATCTCGAAATCATTACCGACCTCCAGGCGGAGGGGCTGATCGACGTCATCGGCGTCCAAGGCCACGCGTTTGAGACCACTGGCACGGTAGAGACGATGAAGGCCAACCTCGACCGTCTCGCGGCGACCGGCCTGCCCATCATCATCACCGAGATGGATGTCGACGGCACGAGCGGAAACAACTCCGACGCGGTCCAGCTCGCCAACTATCAGCGTATCTTCCCAATGTTCTGGGAGCACCCGGCCATCGAAGGCGTTACGCTCTGGGGCTACCGGATCGGCCTCTGGCGCACCGACACCGAAGCCTATCTCGTCGACGACTACAGCTACGAGCGCCCGGCTCTGGAATGGTTGCGCGAATATATTGCCGCCAGCGAAACCTGGTATGGTTACGACATCTCCATGGATTTCGCCGATACGGGCGACTGGCTGGGCCTCGTCAACGTGGCCCACGCACCGTGGGTAAAGGCGGGCGGCAACTGGATCTGGATCGAGGACGGGCAGGACGCGGCCCAAGGTGTCTGGGGCTACCTGCAGCGCCCCGCCGAAATCCCCGAGCATCCAGATGCGACCGGCACCTGGCTAGATTACCCGCAGGTAGGCGACTGGGCCTACACGGGCGACTGGATGGGCTGGGTTTATGTGTCCCAAGCCCCTTGGATCTGGACGCCCACCGGGTGGACTTACATCCAGCCCGGCTACGCCTCTGCCAACGGCTGCTGGGGCTGGTTGGCAAAGTAGGCCGTATTGCCGCTTCGCTTTCCTCGCCCAGGGCTGGCCGCTGGGGCGGGGAGTCTTGGTACCGACCCCGCCCCTACGTTGATCAGTCTATTGGCGACGGCGGCCCAGTGCGATCAGGCCCAATGCGGCCGCGCCAGCCAAGGCGGCGTAGGTCGAAGGTTCGGGGATGACGGCGGCAATATTCTCCATGTAATTGATGGGCTGCCCGTCGAAGCGGCCCACGGCAAAGACGAAGTTGTCGAAGCCGATGCCTTGCGCGTCCATACCTGCGCTGGCCACCGGGAAGAAGAATTCGAAGAGGAAGGTCTCACCCGGCAAAATGGGGCGATCGACCGCGTAATCGCTCAGCTGCACCGAGTCGATCGGGCCGGGATTCGCCGCACCATTGATCGGGGCTTGGCCGGAGTGGTAATCGAGCCCATCGTAATTGCGGTCGAGCGGATCGTTGCCGGGCACGATATAGTTGAACTTCAACGAGGTGGAGCTGCCGCTGGCCTCACCGTGCCACAGCTCTGCATCTGCGCTGACAAAGAATTCGTTGATGACGCTGCTGGTATCGTTGCGGAATTCGATGATGATACTAGCCGCCAGGTTGTTGTTGGGCAGGAAGCCGAATGAGCGCTCGGAGCTACCCGTGCGACCATAGCTGTAGGCCCCGCCGGTATTCATCGAGCCGTCGTCGAGGCCCAGATACATCGGGTCTTCGCTCGCGCCGGCCGCTCGGAGCGTCCACTCTGGAAGATCGTCCAGCGTTTCGAAGTCGTTGAAGTCCTCGTAGTAGGCGAAATTCCCGCCCGTGATCGAGACGGTGCCCCAGGCGGGTTGGGTCGCCAGAAGGGCCAAGACAGTAGTAGACAAGAGCTGACGCATATTCAACTTGGGTTGAAGTTGTACTTCTGATCGCGATACCCACGAGAGGTGATATCGACCAGAGCCAGCCATGTCACACGGCGCATGCCACCGGGTCTGTTACGCGTGGAACCATCACGTTATCAGCATGAAAGGTGCGAGCGGACGGTTTTACCCCAGTTTCCAATTGAACGCTTCATGCAGTCTGCCTGCATGAATTTCATCCTTTCGTGCAAATTGATAGAGTAGAGGCCCTGCCTTTTCCAGTAGGTAAAAAAACGCCCCCTTGGGCAAGGAGGCGTCTTGACTATTTTGACTAATGAACGGACGTAGAGAAAGCTTACGCTTTGCGACGGCCCAACAGCACGCAACCCAAGGCCGCGAGCCCGAGGAAGAGCGTCACCGTTTCCGGCTCCGGCACTGCGGCGAGCGGGCTGGCGTAAAACGCGCCGATGGCAGCCAGGTCAAAGCCGCCGCTGCCGGTGGTCGCCCAGTTGTCTAGGATCGGGTTGCCTTCGGAGTCGACAAACGAGCCATCGCCCGGGATGTCGACGATCCGCACAAAGCTGATGCTGTCGAGGTCCACCAGGCCGCTCGTGACGAGGGCATCGCCCGCGAGGTCGTCGAAGTCAAACGGTGTGCCGAAGCCGGCGGAGTGCTTGCCCGCCAGGTTGTAGACGTTGGTGACGTCGAAGCCGGAGAAGGCCGAGCCGAAGCCGCCGGGCAGCGCCGCGTCGTTCAACGAAAGGCTGGGGAAGCGCACAAAATCCACCCCGTTGGAGGACACTTCGACGAAGCCAAACTCTGCAAACAGCCCATTGGGCGTGCCGAAAGCAAAGCCGTTTTCGAACACCGCGAGGTCGGCCCCCGCGCCATTATAGATTGGCTGCGTAAAACTGAGTGTGATCGAACCGGGCGCGACCCCGTTGGCGATGTCGGCCGCGCTCAGCTCGCCCAGTGACACGATGGAGGTATTGTAGGCGCCCAGCGCGTTGCTCGGGTTCTGCCAGCTGGACGACAGCGGCACGTTGGTGGCGGGGCTGTAATCGACCACGCCGCTCGCCCACTGGACGATGCCCGGATTGCTGCTGGCGATCGCGGGATCGGTGGGGTGTGTCGTTTCGTTAAAGCTCGAATACGGTGTCGACTGCGCGGAGAGCAGCGCCGCAGAGGATAGCGTGAGGAGGTAGAGCAGTTGTGTCTTCATGATAAAAGGGAGCTGAGCCGGTTGGGCTCCAAAAGCTCCCTTCACGCTGGGCCTCTGTAGTGGAAGAATCAAGCGCTAATGGCAATGTACTGCCAATAAATGAAGCCTGGCTAATGGCTATTGGGCGATTGTCTTTACGCGGAAGAAGGCTGCCCCCTGCGACGCTGGCGTTACCGGGAGACGGTTCTCACCTGCCGTACCGGTTAGGGTTTCCAAGGCCGTCCACACTTGCAGATCGGTAGACTGCTCCACGGCGTAGGTCGCACCTTCCAGCCCTTGCCAGACGAGGGTGTAGCTGCCGTCGTCACCCGCGACCAACTGCAGCTCGACGGCCTCCAGCTCGACCGCAGGGCCGTTGAGCACCCCGACCGCGTCGAGGTCGAAGCCCGCCGAACCCACGGTGCGGTAGGGGTCGTAGATCGGGTTGCCTTGCGAATCCAAGGTGGACCCATCGCCGCTGATGTCGATCAGCCGCACATAGCGCACGTCCTGCTTGTCGAGGTTGGGATCGTCCGGGAGGTCGGCGAGGTCGAAAGGCGTGCCGAAGCCCAAGACAAAGGTGCCCGCAAAGCCGTGGAAATCGCTCGCATCGACCCAGCCGAATGCGCCGATAGGGTCGGGCGCCAAGGCGTGGGTGGGGAAGCGCACGAAGTGCTCGCCGTCGCTGCTCACCTCCACGAAGGCCAGCTCCAGAAACGCCAGCTCGCTGAGGAAGCTGTTGCGAAAGCCGTTCTCGAAGACGGCAAAGTCGGGCCCCTCACCGTCGCCGATCGGCTGCGAAAAAGTCAGCACGATCGAGCCCTCGCGGCCCAGACATACGATTCCGTAGACGTCGTCCTCCAGCGCAGGGCCGAGTGCCTTGGCTGGCGTCTGGAAGTTGACCGTCACATCGGCTCCCGCCACGTAGTCCTGCCAGCCATCGGCCCAGGCGATAAAGGCAGGGTCGTCGTGCGGGACGGCATTGCTGCCGGGCTGGCCGGCTTGGGGAGAGTAGGGGCCGGCCAGCAAGGGCGCGGCGGCGAGGAGGGAAAGCGTTGCGTATTTCATGAGCGTCAGAAAGTCCATTGCAGGCCGGCGCGCGCCTGCCGCCCGGGTGCGGGATACCACGCGCCGTAGAACTTGAGGGTGGCGTATTGCCGGTCGAAAATATTGTTGAGGCGGATAAAGGTGGTGAGGCTGGGCGTCAGTTCGGTCGTCAGTGCCAGGTTGACCACCGTCCAGCCAGGTATCTCGGGCTGCGTGTTGGCGAAGTCGCTGCCTTCGATCATCCCGTGCCGGTAGAGCACGGTGGTCGCGAGGCGACTGCGCAACCAGCGCGGCGTCGTGAGGGTGCTGGAGAGGCTGTGCGGGGTAGCCAGCGGCACCTTGTTGTCTTCAAAACGTGAATCGACGAACTTGGCCTCCAACCAGGTGTAGGCGAGGCGCAAGTCCCAGCCGTACCATGTGTGGCGGTAGCTCAACTCAGTCCCGACGCGCCGGGTTGCGGCCAGATTCGTATTTTGCTGCCCGTCGAAGACGATCTCGCCGTCGAGCCGCTGCGCAAAGACGTTGACACTCAATGTGCCCGCGCCGCCCGCCCACGCGGCACCGATCTCGCCGTTGTGGCCGCGCTCGGGCCCCAGCTCGGAGTTGAAACGGTCGGGCAAGGCGTAGCCTTGGTAGGCGGCGATCTCGTCGGTCACCGGGAAGCGATAGAGCCGGTCATAGCGGGTCCAGAAGCTCAGGCCCGGCCTTGCCTGCCAACGCACGCCCAGCTGCGCGGCAAAACCCCGATTACGGCCGGTTTCGCGCTGGGTGCCCGTCACCGGATCGACCGTATCGAAGTCCATCTCCAGGTGGTGAAACTCACCGCGGGCGGCCGTGATCAAGGTCCAGTCTTCCGCCAGTTTGATCTCACCGGCGATGAAGGGCGCGGCGATCTGCTGCTCCAGCGTCGGCTCCACCGAAAAGATGCGCCCGGCCAGCTGCTGGCGCACCTCCACCGAGAGATCCGCCCGGCGCAGGTCTACCCCCACCGACCACGTCTGGTGCTCGAAGCCCTCGTAAGTCCACTCCGGCGTTGCCCAGACGGTCGTCTGCTCGTTGATCGACGGCAGCGGCTCACCAAAGCTGTAGTCCATCGACCGCCAGGTGGCACCGCCACGCAGCTCCAGCCGGCTATCCCATGCGGTCACGGGTCTGATCGCCGCCGCGTCGAACGTCACCTTCTGGTTATCGCTAAAGTAGCGGTCCTCCTGCCCCTCGCCGTAGCCAAACGCGCGCGGGTTGTCCGGGAACCTGCCATCTGCGGTCGAGAGCGGCCCCGGGAATTCTGTAAAGCTATCCAGGTAAAACAGCCCCAGCCGCAACAGTGAGCCGTCGACGCTTTGGCGACCGTAATTCACGCCGACCGAATCCGCCTCGTAGCCGCCGTTCTCGCGGTAGCCGTCGGTTTCGTTGTGCTCCAGTTGGACGGAGATGGCCCCTCTCAGCAATGGGCGGCGATGCGAAGCGCGCGCCCAGAAGGTGGCGTCGGAGCCCAGCCCGGCCTCCAGTTGCGTTTGCGGGGCGTCGGCAGCATCCAGCCGGGTGACGATGTTGATCACGCCCCCGGTGGCATAGTTGCCAAAACGTGCGGTTTGTGGGCCGCGCAGCACCTCGACGCGTTCCACCCGGCCTACCGGGATTTCGAGCCACGAGGGCGTGCCCATATCCACCCGGTTGAGCGGTTGGCCATCGACCAGTATGAGGGTGCGCAGGCCGCTGTTTTCGCCATAGCCGCGCAAGTCGACCTCCGCATTGGCGGCATTGCCCGAGAACGACGTCATCGGGATGTTCGCCACGCTTTCCAGCGCCTCCGAAAGGCTTTGCACGCCGGTCGCGGCCAAGTCTTCGCGGGTGAGCACTTCCATCGAGCCGGGGAACTCCTCGACTGCAAACGGCAGCTGATAGGGGCTGACCGTGATGGGTTGCAGCTCGAAGACCGGCCCGTCGTCGGCCCAAACCGCGCTCCCGCCCAGGGCGAGCAGGAGCACCACCTCGTAACGCACTCGCCTCACGAGCGCGCTGCCCGCCGCCGCAGGCCCACCATGGCCAGCGCGGCCAGGCCGAGCCAGCTGATCACCGTGCGGGGCTCCGGCACCGCCACGCCCGGCTCAAACGCCAGGTTGTCGAAGGCGAAGTAAGAGGGGGTGTTCATGCCAAACATGCCCGTGTCTGAGGACGACAGGTTGAAGTCGAGCCGCGTCACGTCGAGGCCCAGTGCGGTCAGGTCGACCGTTTCCCAGGAGTCGACGATGTAGTCGAGGGAGTTGTCGGCAAAGCGAAAGTCGGCGAGGTAAAAATCGACGATGCCCGTCAGTTGATTGCTGGCGTCGTAGCCGCTGATCGTGAGCAGAAAGTAGTCGGCGTCGTCTCCGCTCGCCCCGCCAAACTGCTTGGCAAAAGCATCGCCCTGCAGCATGGAGAGCGCCGCGTAGGTCGAGTTGGTAAGGCTGATGCTCTGCGGGGCCACGGCGGCTTCAAACGACACGCTGAGCGGGATCGTCGAGTAGTCGCCCGTGTAGTCGATCCCGATGTAGCCCATGCCGTAGTTGGCATCGCCATCGCCACTGCCCGTGTAGGCGCTCGCGTCGTTGGGGTTCGACGGGTCGCTGAAGCCCGGCGTCGTGTTGTCGGTCGAGTTCGAGTAGGTGAACTCGTTGTAGGTGCCGCCCCAGGAAGGGCGAGTGTGGTAAAAGGTTGCACCCTTGGACTGGATGGCGACGCGCTCACCGGGGGCCGCCTGGTAGTAGCTCTCCGCCGGCAGCGAAAACTCGTTGAAGTCCACGACCTGCAAGGCCGAGAGGGAGGCGCAGAGGCCAGTCGCCCCCAAGAGCAGACCGGCAGCTTTAAAAGAAGACGCTAATGGCATAATGGTGCCATTAGTGAGCCGCTGATTGGTGAAGTTCAAGCTAAAATAGCGGTAATGTGGCGTGGCTGGTTTGGTCGGAGCGCTGTCGCCTCTCAAACTAGCAATCGTAAGATTGAATAGGTGAAAAATCCAAAATTACCTGAGCGTTTTCAGCTTAGCTCAAGCTTGAAATGGGCTCGAATACACAAGGTGAAAATGGCTAATCTAGATCGCCTATTCGCGGAATTTGAGGATGTATGAGGATCCCTTATGATGATGGAAAGCTATCTGTGATGGGGGTATCAGAGCGCCTGATGGCATTCTGTATCATCCATCTACATAAAAACTTAGGTTACTATGTGGGTATGCACGTAAATGAGGTTAATCGGCGATATCCCTTTCGCGATGTCGTGTCTTTAGTGGTATTGCTCTAGAAATATGTGACCATTTCTTGACATTATGAAGAGGCGGGTATTCGTTCAGCTTAAACCGCGAAACGATCCCAAGTCGTTATCCGCATGATTACAGCGATACCTCACATCACAGTATTGGCCGCCCCGCGTCTCTCCGCCGGGCATGGCCGGGGGCGTGCTGCCTTTGCTCTTCTACGCACGCCTCTTTTGTCTCCTCTGGCACCAATAGCACCTTCACCGGTTCGACCGGCTTCCCTGCTGTCTGCCCTGTCACCCCTGCCGAGCGTTTCGGCAGTCAGGGCCTCCTAGCCTGCATGTCTTACGGCAATCGCCACGGGCACCTTCCTCTTATTGAGGCAGGTCTCGATCGGTCGTTTTTTTGCCGTCGGGCCGGCGCACTACGCGCATGGCCGGCGGCTGCAAGCAACGCATCCCCAACGATGAACGCTAACCAAACCAAATCCCATCTTCGCCCCCTGCGCTGGACCATCGCCGGGGCGTGTCTCGCGGCGGCCACCGTGCAAGGCCAGACCACGCAGGAGCTGCAGACCCGCGTGCAACAGCTCGAGCAGGAGCTCGCCAATGCGCGCCAGCAACTCGCTACCGCCCAGCAGCAGACATCTGCCGCCGAGCAACGCGCGACGGTCGCGGAAGCCCAGCTGGCCGAGACCGATCAGCCCGCCGAGAAAATCCAGATCGGCCCCGTGACCATCGGTGGTGCCATCCGCGCCAACTACGTCAACGGCAATTACGACAGCGCCAACGAGGGGCGTCCCACTCGCGGCGGCTCCGACGGCGGCGACATCGCGCTCGACACCTTCCGCATCAATATCGGCCTCGACTACAACCAGTGGATCGGCGCTATCGAATACCGCTGGTACGAGGGCTACAACTTCCTCCACACCGGCTGGCTCGGCTATGACTTTGGCGACGCCGGCACGGTCAAGGTCGGTGTGGTGCGCGTGCCTTTCGGCCCCGGCGCGTATGGCGTGTCGCAAAGCTGGTTCTTTGACCAACACTACTACGTGGGTCTGGCCGACGACATGGACTTGGGCGTGCTCTACACCAAGCAGATGGGCAACCTGACGCTCGACGCCGCCTACTACCTCGCCAGCGAAGGCCAGTGGAACGGTGCCAGCCGCGACAGCGCCCGCTACAGCTACGACGCGGTGACTTACGACCTCGGCGGCGTCGAAACGGGTTTCGAAGAAGAGCACCAGTTCAACCTGCGCGCCATTTACTCGATGCCCGACCTCGCGGTGCCGACCGACTTCGGCGTGTCCCTGCAATACGGCCTGCTCGACGGGATCGCGACGGAAGACGGCGAGCACTACGCCGCGTCCGTCCACGCCAAGAGCACGTATCGCAACTTCACGCTCACCTCGCAGCTCTCGTATTACAACTACGACATCGAGCCGGGCAATCTCTGGGGCAACAGCAACCTCATCCCCATGGGCGCCTACGATTACGCGGCGCTGGTGGCGACCGAAGCCTGGCTGCCCGCCGTGTCGCTCAGCTACACCTACGAGACGCCCAACCTCGCGTGGCTCGACTACATCCTGCCCTACATCGAATACAGCTCGATCGTGAAGACGGATGACGCCTTTAACGACAGCGAGATGTTCATCCTGGGCGCGGCCTTCGCCCGCGGCGGCTGGTATGTCTACGCCGATTACGCCTTCTCCAACGGCAACTATTTCGTTGGTAACAGTGGCGACTTCGGGGCCAATGCCGACGACGACTGGCAGTCCCGCTTCAACATCAACTTCGGCTACTACTTCTGATCGCTGCTTTCGCCAGCCCGGCCGCTTGCCGGGCTGGCGTCTTCCCTTTGATACATGAGTGATACGATTATCGAAGTCTCCCACCTCTACAAAATTTTTGGCAAGAAGCCCAAGGAGCGCGCTTTGCCACTGGTGGAGCAGGGGCAGGGCAAGGCCGAAGTGCTCAAGCGCACCGGCTGCACCGTAGGCATCAACGACGCGTCCTTCTCGATCAAGCGCCGCGAGTTTTTTGTCATCATGGGCCTCTCCGGCTCGGGCAAATCGACCGTCATTCGCTGCCTCAATCGCCTGATCGAGCCCACTGCCGGTTCCATCAAGATCGACGGCGAAGAAGTCACGCAGCTCGACGCGGCCAAGCTGCGCGAGGTGCGGCGCAAAAAGCTGGGGATGGTGTTCCAGCGTTTCGGCCTGCTCCCGCACCGCACGGTGATCGACAACGTGGCCTTTGGCCTCGAAGTGCAGGATGTGCCCAAAGAGCAGCGATATGAGAAGGCCATGCAGGCCATCCGCACCGTCGGCCTCGAAGGCTACGAAGAAAAGATGACGCAAGAGCTCTCCGGCGGTATGCAACAACGGGTAGGGCTGGCCCGCGCGCTCGCCAACGACCCCGAGATCTTGCTGATGGACGAAGCCTTTTCTGCGCTCGACCCCCTGATCCGGGTGCAACTGCAGGACGAGTTGCTGGAGCTGCAGGCCCGCATGCACAAGACAATCGTCTTCATCACGCACGACCTCGACGAAGCCCTCAAGCTCGGCAGCCGTATCGCGATTATGAAAGACGGCGCTGTCGTGCAGGTCGGCACGCCGGAAGAGATCCTGACCCAACCGGCCGACGACTACGTGCGCGCCTTCGTCGAAAACGTCGACCGCTCCAAGGTGCTGACCGCCAGCACGATCATGAAAAAGACGGAGGTGGTCTACGATACCGCCGGGCCGCACCAGGCGGCGCGCAAGATGCGCCAGCTCAACCTCTCGACGCTGATCGTCGTCAATCGCGAGCGCCAATACCTCGGCTACATCAAGATCGACGACGTGGTGGAGCTGCGCAAGAAGGTGCCCGAAGAGCTCGACCAGGAAAGCCGCTACACCGTGCGCCCCATCATCAAGAAAGACCTCTACACGGCCACGCCCGAGACGGCTATTGCCGACCTCGTGCCCTACGCCTCCACCTCCGCCCTGCCTATCGCCGTGCTCGATGAGGGGGAGAAACTTGCAGGCATCGTGACCCGCCCCGCCATTCTCGCCGGCATCGCAGGAGATTAAGACATGGAAATACCTGTTGGAGAATATTTTGACGCCTTCATCAAGTGGGTGCTGGAGCATGGCAAAGGCTTTTTCGACCTGCTCAGCACGGTGCTCAACTTCGTTATCGATGCGCTGGAAAACGTGCTCCTGCTCAACCACGCGCTGTATTACCCGGCCATCGTATTTGCGCTGATTGTGCTCGTCTTCATCGGCTTCGGCTTTCAGAAGCAGCTGGGCCGCAAGGCGTGGATCGTCGCGCTGGCGCTGGTCGCCGCTTTCGGTGCGGCGGAAGCCTTCCGTTATCAGACGCTGGAGCGCGCCATCACGCCCGAAGAAGCCGAAGCGCAGGCCGCTGAGATCGAAGCGGTGGGCGAAGAACTTGAAGCGCACGCGCCGGAGGATTACGTGGCCGCAATCAACGGCCTGCAAGCCCTGCAGGAGGCCTTGCCGGAGGGCGACGACAGCGAAGTCCTGAAAGACGCCCGCGACGAAGTCAGCGACTCTCTTCGCCGCTTGCAACGCCTCCGCGCAGGCAGCTACGACCAGGTCGCCGACCAGATCGAAGACGTGCTGGCCGCCGTGCGACTGCTGCCCGAGGCCCCGGAGGCTCCGCTAGAGCAACTGGAGGCCGTGCGCGACCGCTACCGCGCCTTCAGCCTCATCGACGAAGGCGAGCGTATCGCACGCACCCTGGGCCGCGTCGACGAGTCTGCGCTGCGCATGAGCGTGGTCAACGAGCGCAGCTACGACCGCTACCGCGAGCTGCTCGACACGGGGGCCCGGGTCTTCGAAGAAGATGGCCTGCCGGAAGATCTGCGCGAGCGGCTCGACACGATCAGCAGCGATTTTGCCGCGCTCAACCCCCGCGTGCTCACCTGGTATCCCTGGGCCATGGTCATCATCCTCATGACGCTGATGGCCGCCCGCTTTTCCAGCATCGGCCTCGGCATCTTCACCGCGCTGGGCATGCTGCTCGTGGTCAGCATGGGCCTTTGGTACGAGACGATGGAATCGCTCGCGCTGGTGCTGGCTGCGACATTTTTTGCGCTGCTCATCGGCATCCCCGCCGGCGTGCTCTCCGCCAAGAGCAAAGGCGTCGACCGCGTCGTGCGGCCCATCCTGGACTTCATGCAGACGATGCCCGCCTTCGTCTACCTGATCCCCGCCGTCATGCTCTTCGGGCTCGGCAAAGTTCCCGGCCTCATGGCCACCCTTATTTTCGCAATGCCCCCTGCGGTGCGCCTCACCAGCCTCGGCATCCGTCAGGTGCCGCACGAGGTGGTGGAAGCCGCGCAGGCCTTCGGCTCCACCCCGTGGCAAATGCTCGTCAAGGCGCAGTTGCCCATCGCGCTGCCCACGATCCTCGCGGGGCTCAACCAGACGATCATGCTCGCGCTCTCGATGGTTGTGATCGGCGGGATGATCGGGGCGGGCGGCCTCGGCGAAATCGTGCTGCAAGGCATCACCCAATTGAAAATCGGCCTCGGGTTCGAGGGCGGTCTCGGCGTGGTCATCCTCGCCATTTTCCTCGACCGCCTCACCCAGGCCTTCGGCAAGAAGTGAACCGAGATTCCTTCTCTCATCCGCAAAACGAGAAAGTATACGTTATGAAAAAACTCCTCCTCCTGCTCGCCGCCTCGCTCGGCCTTGGCAGCCTGGCCAGCGCCCAGATCAAGATCGCTTACCCGAACTGGGCCGAAGGCGTGGCCATTACCCATTTGGTTGAAGCGATCGTCGAAGATCGCATGGGCTACGACGTCGAACTGACCATGGCCGATCCCGGTGCGATCTACGCCGCCGTGGCTCAAGGCCAGCAAGACGCCTTCCTCGACGGCTGGCTGCCCAACACCCACGAGCCCTATTGGGAAGAATACGGCGACCAGCTCGAAGACCTCGGGCCTTTTTATGGCAACGGCGTCACCGGCCTCGTCGTCCCCACCTACATGGACGTGGACAGCATCGAAGACCTCAACGACATTGCCGACGACCTCGACGGCAAGATCGTGGGCATCGGCACCGGTGCAGGCATCTACCGCAACACCAACGTCGCCATCGACGAATACGGCCTCGACCTGGAGCAAGTCGCCTCCTCCGGCCCGGCCATGACGGCCGCCCTGGCCGACGCCATCCGTAACGAAGAGCCGATCGTCGTGACCGGCTGGAAGCCGCACTGGATGTTTGGCCGCTTCGACCTGAAGGTGCTCGACGACCCGCGCGGCGTCTACCCGATTGACGGCCTCAAGAAGCTTGTGCGCAAGGACTTCCGCGAGGAATACCCGGAAGTGACCCAGTTCCTCGTCAACTTCAGCCTCTCCGAAGACACGCTGCTCGACCTGATGCTCGCCATCGACGATGCGGGTAACGACGACCCCTCTGAAGTCGTGCGCGACTGGATGCTTCGCCACGAGCCCCTGATCGACAGCTGGATGCCGCGCTGAGCCGCCGCACCGCTTCCTTTGATCGCATGAAAAACCCCGTCTTCGCTGCCGAAGACGGGGTTTCCTTATGGCGGAATCGGGAGGAGGGCACCTCCCGGAGTTCCGCTACTGACTCACCGTGATTTCATCCAAATTGCCCAGGTCCTGGCCATTGGACTCGAAGCGAATCGTATTGTTCGAGCCGTTTTGCAGGCTGATGTTGACCGTCTTGATCACCCAGACGTTCCAGGCCCCCGTCGTGTCAAACGTGATGCTTTGCGACGAGCCGTTGACGACCAGCGCACCCGTGCGGCTGCCACTGGCGCCAAGGGCGTAGCGGATCTCCAGCGTGGCGGCACCGCTGCTGCCACTGATCCCGCTCAATTGGGCATAGCCGCCCGAGCTGGGGAAGTTGGCGAAACCGCTGCCGTTGAAGCCGCCGTTGTTGCTTTCGATCGCCGTGCCGCCGCCGATGCTGCCGCTTTCGATCTGAAGCGTGGTGGTGCCGCCGCCGCTGCTGGCGGGCGTCACCGTGATCTCGTCGAGGTTCCCCAGGTCTTGCCCGTTCGACTCGAAACGGATCGTGTTACTGGTGCCGCTTTGCAAAGGCACGGTCAGCGACATGGTGGTCCAGGCCGTCCAGGAGCCGGTCGGGTTAAACGTGATGTTTTGCGAGGAGCCGTTGACGATCAACGCCCCCGTGCGACTGCTGGTCGCCCCGAGCGCATAGCGGATCTCCAGGGTAGCCGTGCCGCCGCTGCCGCCGTTCACGTTGTTGAACTGCACGTAGCCGCCGCTGACCGGAGCATTGGCGAAGCCGCTGCCGTTAAAGCCCGCGTTGTTGCTGTCGATCGTGGTGCCGCCGCCCACGCTGGCCGACTCGGCCTGCAGGGTGGTGGAATTGCCGCTGTTACCCGTCACCGTCACATAGACGGGGCTGGAGGTCGTCTGCGCGTTGTCGTCGTCCACCGCGATGGCGGCGAGCACGTAATTGCCTGCCGTCACGTTATTCCAGGAGACGGAGTAGGGCGGGCTGGTGTCGCTGCCCAGCAAGGTCTGGCCACGGTAGAAGGCTACGCCCGAGATCGTGCCGTCGCTGTCGGCGGCGTTGGCGGATACGGTTACGTTGCTGCCAGCCGTGATGGTGGCGTTGTTGGCCGGCGAGGTGATCGAGACGGTGGGCGGGTTGTTGCTGCCGCCGCCGGTATTCGGGTCGTCGATCACCGCCACGCCGATCGTGCGCGTCATTGTGGTGCCGCCTTGGGAGACGACCACGTTGAACTTGCCGAGGCCGCTGAAGCCGTTGGTGGGGGTGAAGCGGGCCACATTACCGCTGACGATGCTCACGCTGCCGCCCTGTGCGCCATTGACGCTGAAGCTGGCGTTGCTCGGGAAGCCGGCGGCGAGGGGTGTCATGGGCACGTCGACATAGACGTTTTCGTCCGTCATCACATGCGGTTCCGCCATCCAGTTGAGGTAGCGTTCCAGCTCGGTGAACTGATCGCCCACGAGGTCCACATTGGCATCTGCGAAGTTGCCCTGGCTCGAGTTCGGGTTGAGGCCCTTCATCTCTTCCCACCAGTTGGGCAGGCCGTCGCGGTCGCTGTCAAAGCCCGAGGCGCGGTAGGTGGTCGGGTAGTTCTCCCAGCCGCCCACATCGTTTTGCGAATTCGGCAGGCCCGGCTCGCCACCATACGGCCCTTGGCCCGTGTAGGTGTAGCTGCCGTTGTAGGTCTCCTGGATCACACGCTGGTCGTGCGCATCCAACACCGGCTGGTTGGCCCCCACGTCGGAGAGCACCAGCTTGTAGGCGTCTTCGGCCGAGTGGATCGTCGCATAAGACGGGAAGAAGGGCTGGTTGACCCATGTGCTGTAGGAGCTGGGCACGTCGCCCGAGCGCGTGCGCCCTGCCGATTGGTTGCTCAGGCCGAAACGGCCCGGCATCACGTTACCCGCAAAGTAATACTGCTGCGTGCCGGGGAACGAGTCGTACTGGGCGTTGAGCGCGTAGAAGTAGCTCGTGGCGGCGCCGGGCTTGTAGTAGTTGTTGACGAAGTTGACCTGGTGCGCGCCGCCGTCGGTCGTCCGGTTGTCCCAGTTGTAGACGACGTTATTGAAGATGTCGATTTTGCCGGCGTAGTAGCCCGCGCCATCAAGACCGCCCGCCAGACTCCAATTGCGGCCCGAGTTGTGGGCCAGCAGGTTGTGGTGGAAGCTGGCGACATCGCCGCCGATGCTCGCGGCGTAGCCATGTGCCGTGCCCGCCGGGTAGTTGGAGTGGCCGGCGATGTTGAGCGCCTCGGAGATCAGCGTGCGCTGCAGGGTCAGGTTTTTGCCATTGCGGGTGCTGATGCCCTCGTCGAGTCCCCAGCTGACCGAGCAGTGGTCCATGATCGTGTGATCGACGCCTGCCATGCCGGTGCCGTTGAGCGTGGTGCCCGAGATGTCGCCGGGGCGGAACCGCATGTGGCGGATGATGTTATCGACCGCACCGCTCCAGCCCATCGAGTAGCCGCGAACGCAGATGCCCTTACCCGGTGCCGTCTGGCCCGCGAGCGTGATATAGGGCTGGTTGACCGTCAGCGGTGAGTTGAGCGTGATGAGGCCGCCGACCGTAAAGACGATCGTGCGCGGCCCCACATCGTTTTCGACTGCTGCACGCAAGCTGCCCGCGCCACTGTCGTTGAGGTTCGTCACCTCAACGACCACGCCGCCACGCCCGCCTTGGGCAAAGCGACCGTAGCCCTCCGCTCCCGGGAACGCCAGGCGACGCGGGCGGAAATACCACACGCCTCCCTTCGTCACGGCGCCGCCGCTGGAGACCTCGTCCACGCGCCAGTAGTAAGTCTGCGCGCTGCTGAGGTTGGAGACGCTGCGGCTGGTGGAAGTCTGGTTGCCCAGAAACTGAGATGAGCCGGTGGTCGCGTTTTCGACTGCCGAGCGGCTGGTGCCGAAGTAGACGTTGTGAGAAGCCGCGCCCTGAATGGCGGGGGACCAGGTGAGCGTGTAAGAGCCATTGTCGGCATTTACGTGCTCGTCCGCATTCGGCGGGTTGGGCGTATTCGCCTGTGCCTTGGCGTTGGGCGTGTCGATCTCGAAGCCGTTGAGGTAGAGGTTGCGGACCGAGTAGGAGCCGCCTGTCTCCGCGCGGATGAGGATCACCACATCCTGCCCTGAAGTGGCAGAAAAGGTCACGTAAGAGGTGCCCGCCGTGCTGTTGTTGGTCGTGCGGACCGACTGCGGCGAGTTGTTGACCAGCAGGGTGCCGTTGACCAGTACATCGACTGGGGCCAGGGCGGAGGTGCTCAAATTGTCCCACGAATTGTGGTAGAGCAGCACGGTATGGGTGCCGGAGGACAGGCCGGAGATGCGCATCTCGATCTGCGATCCGCTGTCGCCGTTGTCCACCTTGATCCCGTCGCCCGTCAGGCGCACATCGTAGGAGGTGCTTTGCACGCCCGCCTTCCAGTAGCCCGGCGAGAGGGCTGTGCCGCCGGAGCCCGTACGGGTAAAGGTGACGCCGATATTGCCGAAAGTGGCAGAGATGGAGTTCGAGCCGCTGGTAAACCAGTTCTGGTTGGAAGACCAAGGCGCGAAGGCCGGGTCCTGGCCTTCGGTCAGGGGTCGCCCCGTGTTGTTGATGTCGACTTTCAGTTCGGCCAGTGCTGCCTGGCTCAAAAGGCCGAGGCTGCTGGCGAGGAAGAGCATGTGCCGGTAGCGCGACCGGAGGTGGGGGGTAGTTCGGGGTATCATAGTATCTAATTAAGCAGACGTTATTAATGCAGGCTCAAGGAACCTGGGCTGATCTGCGATCTGCTAAGGGGAGGAGACGTCTATCATGGCTGCCGCAAGGTAGATTCCTAAGCAGCAGGCCGGGTGGAGTAGCTAAAGGGGTAGGGGTCTGAAAGGGGTATTAGTAAAGCAAAGGATGGGGTACAGGTAGCCTTAATTTCTAGCCGCGTCCAGTGAAAATTTCATGGATTGCGGCATGAATCTTCAATGAAGATGCTACCTCTTGTCTGTCATTTCATGAAAGGCTGTAGTGGTTGTTTTAATCGAAGTAGCAGGAAGCCTATTACGAGCGCTTCGTCTCCATGATGCTGAGTAATCCCACGCGGCCTAACTTTGCAATCAATCTACATTCACTTCGAATGGCGATGCTGGAAGACCCTCGCGGTTATATAAATTAGCTCCGAGCGGCGTGTCGGCCCATGCGTAGCGGACATGAGTAGGGCTCGCAACTTGTGGGCTCCACACCACTACAGAATCACCCTCGATCCGCGCTTCGGCTTTCACGAAACGGCCGTCTGGCCCCGACACCGCAAAGTGACGCGGCGCATAGCCGCCACGGGCAATCAGGCCGCTGCCGACGTGGTCGAAGCGCAGGCGCACCTTGGAGCCCTCCCGCTGGGCCGACCGGAGCAATGGGCCGGCGCTCACCAGATCGTCTTCACCGTAGGCCACCCGGCGAGCCTCCAAGGCCAGCCGCTCGCCCACCGCCGACTTGTTCAACGAGTGCGCGTCGTTCCATTCGCCTACATCAATCGCGACCGCCATGCCGGTGGCGGGCAGATCCAGAGCCCGGCGTTGCGCATCTCTCAGGCGCGCCCATTCGCTCTCGCTGGGGGCCGTGTCGGGCTGCAAAAAATTGGCCAACTGCACCCAGATGAAGGGCAAGTCTGCATCCTGCCGCTGTCTGCGCCAGTCCATTACCAAGGCCCGTAGACGAGCTTCGTACATGCTTGCCTCGTCGACGTTGGATTCGCCTTGATACCAGAGCACGCCCTTGACCGGGAAGGGAGTCAACGGGGCGATCATGCCGTTGTGGAGGCCGAGCGGGTTCCAGTTGACGAAGGTGAGGGCCTCGCGCGGCTCCAGTCGTGCGCCCACCTGGTATTGCCACGGCCCGTGCAAGTCGATGGTGGATTCACCAGTCGTGATCTCGAATGGCTTGTCGGGCGTGAACTCGCCCCGGTTCTGGTGGGCGAAGGCGCGGATCGTCAACACATTGCGCCCCGCGCGCAGCAGCCCTGCCGGGATCTCGTAGCGGCGCGGCGGGTATTGATAGGTCGTGTTGCCGATGCGCTGGCCGTTCAGGTAGGTCTCGTCTGCATCGACAATGGTGCCGAGGTAGGCCATCGCCGGCTGCCCGACCATGCTTTCCGGCACCGTAAACTCCCGTCGAAACCACACCACGCCATGCATCGGCTCCAGCCCTTGTTCATCCCAGAAGCCCGGCACCTGCAGCGTCGGCCAGCCTTCGACGTCGAGATCCAGGGCAAACCATGGGGTGGGGCCGTTGAGGCCCCGGTCTTGCTCCGCCGCCTCGCGGTCCCAGTCGGCCAGAATCTGCTCATTGCGGTCCTGTGCCTCGCGGCGGAGAGCGTCGTCGCGCCAGCGATGGGCTTCAGCCAGTTCGCGGGGGAAGGCTGTAAGGGCCTCTTCACTCATCCAGGCCTCGATGGGCGTGCCGCCGACACTGGCGTTGACGATGCCGATGGGCACCCCAACCTCTGCCTGTAAGGCGCGGGCGAAGAAGTAGCCTACCGCGTTGAAGCGTAGCACCGTCTCCGGGCTCGCCGTCAACCAGCCTTCCGACTGCACATCGTCGCGCGGTGCCTCGAAATCTGCGACCTGCTGCACCCCGAAGTAGCGAATCTGCGGATTGGCCGACGACGCAATCTCAGTCGCATAGCGCTCCTTTACCCGCTCGACTGGCAGCTCCATGTTGGACTGGCCGGAGCAGAGCCACACGTCGCCCAAATACACGTCGCGCAGCGTGATCATGGTCTCGCCTGCGACCTCCAGCGTATACGGGCCACCGGCTGGCTGCGGCGTCAGCTCGATCCGCCAGCGCCCGTCCTCACTGGCAGAAGTGGTATACGTCTCGCCCCGGAAGGTCACTGCGACGTCTTCACCCGCTTCGGCCCAGCCCCAGATCGGCACGGCGGCATCGCGTTGCAACACGGCCCCATCGCTGAGGACGGCGGGCAGGGAAACGGCGGCCGCCAAGGTGCTCGCCCCGGCGAGGCAAGCCAGGCTGGCGGCGATGAAACGAAACGGGTGGGGCGGGTGGGGCGCGATAAAGTGCATAGGTATAGTAAACAAAAAAACCTCCCGCGTTGGCACGGGAGGTTTTATGCGAAGATTAGAATTAGAACGAGAACGTGTTCGTGAGGTAGAAGGTGCGTTCGGGCTTGATCCGGACCGCCGCCCAGGTTTCGCCATCGGGCTGCACCGAGACGGGCACCAGCCCCCCATCGGAGAAGGCGTTGCGCACATTCAGCTGGATCGACCATTCTACATTGCTTGTGAGCATGCGCTTGTAGCCCACCCACAAGTCGACAAAATCCTCGGTCGGCCCCTTGTAAGGGTTCCCAATATCAAAGGTCGAACGCCCGTCCACCTGGACTACTGGGTAGCCGATGACGACATCGTCTTGCCAGCGATAGCTACCCCCGATGTTCACGCCATCGAGGAAACCCTCGGTGAAGGAGTAGTTCGTCACGATGTTATAGCGCCACTTGCGAATCTCCGGCGTCGCGGCGCCCTCCTGCAGCTTGACCAACGCCCAGTTCGCGGCGAAGTTCTGGTTCCACTGCGCGAGCATGGTCGTCGCTTCCGGATTGCCCCAGAAGACCCGCAGATCGCCGGCCGGAGTATTATTCAGGTAATCTCCGATCATATCCACATACTCCGTGGTGCGCGGGTCTCCCACGAGGATCCGAGTCGCTTCGGTCTTCGAGGCGTTAAAGGAGATACGCCAGTTCTTGGTTGGGTTGGCGATAAACTCGAATTCGTAGCCTTCCGAGCGCGTGTCTTGCGTGATGGCCAGGCCATTGGGGGCAAGGGCTGAGTGGCTGACGACCGCGTCCGGATCGATGCCCCAAGTCTCATACAACGAGGGGTCGACTTGGTCCGCCAGCTCCCGCCAGGCCGCGACAGCAGCCGCTTCGCGGGCGGCAGCTTGCTCTTCGGTTTCACCCGCCGCCGGGGCGTAGTTGTAGCGCCCGGAGTTGCCCGTGTTGGCGGTGTCCATCGTATAGCCGGAGAGGTTATACTCGAACACGTTGGCCCATGCGATGCCACGCGCCAGCACGCCCCCCAGATAGTTACCGCTGAAACCTTCGAACTCCTGATTGTAGGAGTTGGTCTCAAACTTCGTCACCTTGAACATGTAGCGATTGTCCTTTGTCGCCAGCATGACGCTGTAGTCTGTCGTGTCGCCGGAGGGGTTCGGAAAAGCGCTTCCATAAAGGTTTACATTCGAGGGCCCGACATCGAAGTTTTCCGACTCGCTGTAGTAGAGACTCACATTGATCGGTAGCCGGTCGTTGAGCAGGTCGTTCAAGTGCACGGCCAAGCCGTAGGTCATCGAATCGTTGGTAACCTTCGTTATCGTCGATGGATCGTCGGTGTAGCGATAGACATCGGGCCCCAGCATGAGACGATAGCGGTTGGCCTGGCCGTCGACGGGCGCCTGGGCGGAGTGCGACTCGTATTTGTCGTGCCGCCAGCCAACGAGCCCGACGACCGCACCATCCCACCAGAAGCTTTGCCAAACGCTTGCAAAGGTGTCGACCTGCCGCTTTTCCTTTGCCGCTGCGGTGTAGAGGCCATTGTCACCGTCTTCGAAGCGCAGCACGTTCAGGTCGTAATTGCTCCACCCTACATAGTTGTCTGGATTTTCGGATTGGGTCTCACCATAGCTCTCCGGTTGCTGGCTCCACACCGGGTGTTCAGCTGGAGACCAAGGGTCGCCGAAGCCGACGGAAGGGTCGGCGTTCCAGGTCGAGTTGAAATGGTACAGGGAGCCGTCGTTGACGTTGATGCGAGAGCTGATGGGCCCGATGTTGGCACCCGAGGCCGCACTACGACCGGTCAAAGGATCGCTCAGATAGATGACGGCAGCCGGGATAAGTTCGTTGAAGCGCGAGCCGCCACTGCCACCGATATAGGCGTAGCGGTCGAAGGCATCATCGGTCCCGTGCAGCATCCAGCTACGATCTTCGGTCTCCTTCTTGTAGCGCTCCGCCAGGCCCGTGAAGGTATGGCGGCCAAGGAGCTTGGCCAGGAAACTGTTACGGTCCAGAAAATCGGCGGCATCCACCTTCCCGAAGGCGGTCAGGCGAATGTCTTCCTGATCGCTTTCGTAGGAATTATTGCCGTATTGGCCTGTTCCCACGGTGAAGGCGCGACCCGCGTTCGGGTTGGGGCTGAAGTCTTCCAGCATCGACATGATGTCGACGTAAATCCCCGCTTGGCCGGAGAGCAGCGCCTGCTGCCCGCGCTCAAACTGCTGCCGGTCGTAGACCAGCTCCACCCCCACCTTACCGTCGAGCGCAGTTTGCGAAATGCTGAGGTTAAAGGCATCCCAGTCCGACCATTCAGCCTTGTTGGGGCCATCGATCAGGTTGTTGTAAAAGTCGAAGATCGAGGCGTCGGTCAGGTGCTGGTTGCGATACTGGCCAAACTGGTAGCCGGGCAGTTGGGCTTGGGTGGCATACTCTGCAAAACCGGAAACCGATGCGAGCCGCCGGTAGGGGATCGCGTTGATGCCGCGGTCGATCCCGCCGGTTGCGTCGCGACCGCCATTGGGGATGATCCCCATGTAGTAGCGGTTCAGTTGACCCGTCTGATTGTCGAAGAAACCGATCGGCTGATCGAAGGTGCCGCCAAAGGAGCCTACCCAGCCGTTGAAATCCGGGTCGGCGATGCGCCGTTGGCCACGATTGTCACCCGCGATGTTCTGTTGGTCTTCCACCTGGTAGGGGTCGAAAAACTGCTGCCCGAGGCCGCCCCATTCGGAATCCTCGTCGCGGAACCACGGTGTGAGGTAGTCCACCGGGGTGATCATGCGCGGGCGGTTGGCGTCGATGCTGCCCCCTTCATACTGGACCTGGATCATCGTCTGCCCGAGACCCTCGTCGAAGAGTTTGGGATCGTAGCGAGCCGCCAAATAGATCCGCTCATCGTCTTCAAAAGCCGGGTCTTGCTGGAAGTCTTCGTGGTCTACCAAGGCAGACGCGCGAATCCCGAGTTGCCCGTCAATGATCTCACGGTTTACGTCGAGCGAGAGGCGATAGCTGCCGTAGGAGCCATAGCGCAGTCCGATCTCTCCATAGTCGGTAAACTCCGCCGGGCGGACAGTCGCATTCAGGAGTCCGGCCGGGCTGCTGAGCCCGAAGAGCACCGCATTGGGGCCCCGCTGCAGGTCGATCCGCGAGACGTTGAAGCCGTCCCACGGAATGTCGGTATAGATAAAGTTCCGAGCGTTGGCGGCGGCGGCCAGGCCACGCACACGGGTGTTGGTGTTGGGGCTCGCAAGGGCGCTGGTTTCGTCGACTGTGGTGGCGTTGCCGGTGCCTGCGTAGATGCTGTAGGCACCGCCGACTTCCGCGCTGGTGGCGTAGAGTAGTAGCGACTGGCTATCGGTCGCGGCTACGTCTTCCATCAGCTCTTCCGTGTAGACGGAAAGGGCCGAGCCGACATCGCGCAAATCGGTGCGGATGCGGGTACCAGCGAGGGTGTTTGCGGCCATGTAGCCGCTGTTTTCGGCGGCGGTGACTTCGAAGGGCGTCAGCTCAAAGACTTCCTCTTCGCTGGCCCCGTTGTTTTGAGCGTCTAGGCTCGATAACGTTAGAAATGGCGCGCCGAGGACGAGCAGCCGCCAAAAGAGCGATTGTGGGGTGGACATGGGTAATCAGGGTTGGAGCAGTGGATTTGGGTAAGCACAGCCCTTGGCCTTTCGAGGCATTGGAGCACGTTCTTACGGGAGACTACTGGGGTGGGGCTTCAGTTTTGGACAGAACCGAAACCTGGAGGCATTCTCGAATTCCGGCATCTCTACAGCAACCGCTCCTTCGTTCTAACTTTAGAACCAAGATTAGGCGCCATTATTTACTTTCATGTCGCACCCACGTGCTTTGGCGAGCCTGTAATCGGGCCGGTAATACCAGATCGATCTTGTGTGTCGGTCGCGTGCGCCCCTCATTCAGGATCAGGCTGGCAGCCTCCCGGCCCAAGTCTTCCGGGCTGGTCCCCGCGCTGGTCAGGCACGGCTCCTCTTCGGCGGCGGCCGGGCTGTCGTCCAGGGTGGCAATGCTGATGTCTTCGCCCACCCGTAGGCCTTGCCGCTGCAGCTCATCCACCACACCCCGGGCCAGCAGGCTGCCTACGCACACCCACGCGCTGCCAAAGCTTCGCCCCTGCCGTTCCAGAATCTGCCGCGCCAGCTCGCGCCCATGATGCCGCAGCGACCAAGGGGCCTGGAAACACCGCGCCGGCGGTAGGTCGAGCCCATGTTTGCGTGCCGCCCACTGGAAGGCAGCGAGGCGGGCTTCACTGATCGCACTGGGCTGTTCGCTGCCGAGGTAAAGAATCTCCCGGTGATTTAATAATATTAGATGTTGGGCCAGTAGATCCGCCGCTTCTACCTCATTGGGCTGCACCGAGTGGCACAAGCCAGGGTAGCGCGCGTTGATCGTGACCAAGGGGCGAGGCACCTCTGCCAGACGCTGCAGAAAGCCCATCTCCACCTGCCCAAGTACGATCGTGCCAGCATAATTAGGGTCGCTGGAAAGGCGTTGCACGAGGGCGCTCACATCTACTTCGTCTTCCGAGCCCAGAAACGTGGTGTGCAGCCCGTGCTCCCGCAGCTGGTCGTGCATGCCCTGATGCACGGGGTGGAAGAAATTGCTGCCATGCGCGATTCTCAGCGGCTTGCGGAGCAGGTAGCCCACGGTGGCGAGCCCATTGGGCACGGCGCTCATACCCTCGCCACCGAGGCGGTAGCCGTGCTCCTGCGCGTAGGCGCGCACCCGTTCGTAGGTGGCATCGGCAATACCTTGGCGCTTACCCCGCAGGCAGAGCGATACGAGAGCCTGCGATACCCCCAGCTCCTGGGCGATGGTCTGTTGAGAGAGGCGTTTCATGGGGTGGGGCGAGTTTGGGCGCCGCGAGAAAAGCTGTCACTTCTTTATCGACAGGTAATAAGTATAAGTTAATAATATTAATCACTTCCCCCATCACTCCACTATGAAATCGCTACCTACCCCAACTTCCTGGTGGCGTCTCCTTCTGGTCATGCCGCCGCTTGCGGCCTCGGCCGAGACGCTGCTCTACCTCGACTTCGAAGACGCTACGCCGGGCGAGCAACCCGTGGCTTCGGCTTCTCCCCGCCCGCTCAAGACCAACACCGGTCCTGAAGCCGGCCTGCCGATCACCCCGGCGGAAGGCGGCCCCATCGGCATCGCCATCGCCCCCTACAGCGGCAGCCCGGCCACCAACTACGTGGGCGAAGGCCAGTTCCTCCGCCTGTGGGACTATGACACCAAGGTCGGGCTCGGGCTCGAATACAACTTCGTCGAATCCGCCAGCGAGCAGGTATCGTTGCTGCGCTACGGTCTCGATTTTGCCGCCACCAGCGCATCGGTTTCCGGCGCCCAAGACCTCCGGATCAGCCTCGGTGCCTACTATGATCAGGACAAGATCAACCTCTCCAACGGCGGCAACCGGCCCTTCATGATCACGGTCGACAACGACGGCAACATCGTGCTTTCGCTCAGCGACTCCGACTCCATCAGCGGCAGTTTCAGCACCGATGCGCCCCACCACCTCGACATCTTTATCAACGACTACGAAGACCGCACCTTCGTGCTCGATTACGATGGCGAGCACCGACTCTACACCAACTCCGTCACCGTGTTTCTCGACGGCGAGTTCTTCGCCCAAGGCATGCTCGACAACACCCTTAACTACCGCCTGCAAGCCGCCAATTTCGGTCGCATCGGCTTTGTCTCCACCACCTCGACCGTGAGCGTGGATTTCCTGATCGACAACCTCGAAGTCCAGACGCTCGACGACCTGAGCGAAGATGCCAACCCCGTGCCGTGGCCCGGCGACCAGCCCGACCTCTCGGGCGACGAAGGCGAAGACTACGATCTCGTCTTGCTCGACGAGACCTTTGACTACCGCGCGGGCCCGCTCGACCGCATCTCGCGCTGGGCCAATGCCACCGGCATGCCCGATCTCGAAGTGCAGGCCGATGGTGTGCTCGACCTCGATCCGGCCGGCAGCACAGCCAGCGGCCACTACCAGCTCGGCTTTTACGATTCCCAGCTCGTCAAGCGCTCACCTGTCGGTACCGAACCCGGGCCGCGCGTCTACCTGCGGGCCGATCTGCGGCTCGACGGCAGCACGGCAGGTCTCGCACCGACCCCCATCATGGGCCTGCAAAACGGCAGCATTGCCGACCGCGTGACCGGCCTCGTCTGGGTAGGCGAGGGCAGCACGACCGATTCGCTCAAAGTCGGCCTCTCCGTGACCGACGATGTCGCCGACATCCAATGGAGCCCCGTTGAAATTACCGATCAAGCGTGGCACACCCTCGTGGTTCGCAAAAGCTACGGCACCAACGACCGCGCCCTCTGGCTCGATCCGGCGGACGCCGCCGCCGAGCCAGACCTGCTTGTGGCAGTCGAGAAAGACACCAGCGACGCCTCCGTGGCCGGGGTCGCGCTCCTGGATTCTGCCGAAGGCGTACCGCTGAGCCTCGACAACCTGCGCGCTTCAGGCTCCCTCGCGATGAGCCTCGACCGCACTCCCGTCGAACGCCCGGCCCTTAGTGTGACCCAGCAGACGGGCCAATACACGATCGACGCTGCCGACTACTTCGCACAGTTTACCGGCAACCTCCAGCTCCAGCGGCTGGCGGCGGGCGGCGAAGACCTGCTCTACACCGGCGCCGCTTATCCCTCCGGCGGCTGGGAACTCATCAACGAAGGCAGCATCGGCAAAAACGTCATGTTGGGCGACCAATACTTCGCCATGCAGACGGAGTATGTGCTCAGTGCCGTGGCAGCCCGACGCGACGGCTTCACCATCACCCTCCAGAACAACGACGACGCGAACGCCGGCACCTATCGCTTTGCCTTCCAGGCCTCACGCATCAGCGAAATCCGTGACGGCGCAGGCACGGTAATCGTCCCAAGTGCAAGCGCCGCCGCTGCGGAGGCGCTGGTGCTCTCGACCGGCTACAACACCCTCCAACTGACCGGTGTCGACCGCGTCTACCTCGACGCCGCCGAAGACGCCCTCATCGTGGAGGCCGAGTTGCAGTCGCGTGAGATCCGCGACATCGAAGTGACTCCCTCCGCAACCCACGTCGCCTCACCGCAACAATACCAGGTCTTCCAGCGCCAGACGCTGGAGCAGGGGCCGGTCGAGATTGCAGGCCGTGCCGTGAATGGTGCCGATGCGGTAGTCGTCAGCTTCTCCGGTGGCACACCGCTCGCGGGCAGCCTGCCCGATACGGTCACAATCCCGATCAGCGCCGACGGCCACTTCGCGGAAACCGTTACGCTGCCCGCCGGTGGCTGGTATACCGCCACGCTATCCTTCCAGCAAGACGCGACGGAGATTGCGCAGCAAGTGGTTGAGAAGTTCGGCGTGGGCGAAGTCTTCATCGGCTCCGGCCAGTCCAACTCGACCAACAGCGGCACCGAGCCAACCTACCCGAGCAGCGAGTTTGCCGTCTCCTTCAGCGGCGGTCACTGGCAGCCTGCGGCCGACCCGCAACCCGGCATTCACGGCCTCAGCACCAAGGGCAGCTACTACCCGGCCTTGCTCGACTCGCTGGCGGCCGACTTGCAGGTGCCGGTCGCGATTGCCAGCACCGGCCACGGCGGCACCTCCGTCAGCCAATGGCAGCCCGATTACGAGTACGATTACACCACGTATCTCTCCTACGCCCGCTATAATGGCCTCTATCCGTGGACGCTGCATCGCATCGAGCAGCTCGGCGCCGGCGGCTTCCGAGGCGTGCTCTGGCACCAAGGCGAGAGCGATTCCAGCCACGAGCCCGGCGTCATCCGCACCTCACAAGAGGAGTATTACAACGGCATGAAGACGCTGATCGAGAGCACACAAGCGGCTGCCGGTTGGGACATGCCGTGGTTCGTCGCCCAAGCCTCTGTCTGGCCGGTCGATAACCCCAATGGCGATATCCAGATCAGCAGTGCACAACAACAGCTGTGGGCCGATGGCATCGCGCTGCAGGGGGCCAATTCCGACACGCTGGGCCTCGAATACCGTCAGCCTGACGGCAGCCGCGTGCACTTCACACCCGAAGGCCTCGCCGCGCACGCCGCCCTTTGGGCCGAAATCCTCGAACCCTACATCCAGCAACAGGCCGGGGAGGCCCAGTGGGTGGGGGAGAACCTCGCGGGCGCTGAGCCGCTGGCCGGCACCTCCTGGTACCACGCCGGCCAATTCGGCTGGCTCTGGGCCCGCTCACAACCTTGGGTATGGCAAGACGACTGGGGCTGGCTGTGGATCGACGGCGGCCCAGGCGGCTGGTGGATGTTCCATGACGCCACCTATGAAGAGCTAGGCTGGCTCTGGACCTCAGCCTCCCTCTATCCGCTGTTTTACAGTGCCGACACGGCCCAATGGTGCGACCGCGTGGGTAACAAGGTCTGGCTCTTTACCGAGCAACGCTGGTTGCGCCTCGAATAGAGTCGCTTCACGATCAGAACCATAATCAGACAGGGCAGGGCGACTTTTCGGGGGTCGCCCTGCTGCTTTTTTACGAGGAAACGAGATACTGCCACAGCACCGCGCCCACCCCTGCAAGGCTCTCGCCCGCTACAAAGCCGGCCGCAATGGAGAGCGTGAACCGGGCAGCCAGGTTGGGCACCCACTTGCTCGCCAGCCACGCCAGCAGCGCCCCGAGAAACATGCTGATCGAAAGCGAGGCGGGAATCACGAACGCCAGCCCCACCGCCGGGATACTCGGTAGCCACTTGCGCACCTTCTGCGGGCTCAGGCGGCTGACGACTTCGATCGCCAGCGCCAAAACCGCCGCAATCAGCATCGCCCAGCGAGCGTGCATCGGGATCGTGCTCAGCCCGTCTTGCAGCACCTCGGCCACCGCCTTCCAGGTGGCGACCGCAGGGGCTGGCCACTCGTCGGTAATCAGCATCGTCTGAGGATCGGGGATCAGCAGCAGGTAAGTGCCGCAGCCCACCAGAGACCCGACAAGGATGCCGAAAACCTGCGCGATGATCTGCGAACGCGGATTCACGCGCACCAGCAGCCCCGTCTTGAGGTCGTTCAGCAGGTCCGAGCACTGTCCCGCCGTGCCGCCCGCGACGTTGGCCGTCATCAAGTTGGCCGTGACGTTGGCCGGAGCAATGGCCGCAAATGCCACCTGCGAGACTTTGCCCAGCGCGCCAATCGGAGGAATTCCCGTCTCGCCGACCACCCGGGCCGCGACTACCCCCAAGACAAACGAAATGGGAATCGCCAGCAGCGCGGGCAGCCAATGGATGTTGAAAATCGTGACCTGCGCGACCACTGCCGCCCCGCCGAAAACCAGTAGCCCGCCCCAGAACCAGCTCGCCGGGATGCCCTCGGCCACGCCAGGTGCGTCTTCCTCAATCCGCTGGCCCGCGTCGTCGACCAGCACGCCCGGCTCGTCGGAGTCGGTGGCCGGCTTCTTCTTGCCGTAGGCCTCCCAGAGCGAAAACGCGAACGACGTCAACGAACTCACCACCATCATCGTCACGCCCGGCCAGAGCAGCCACTCGACCAGTCCGCCAAACCAGTTGGCGCTCGGGTCGGCCACGCCCACCGGCGCCCAACCCTGCTGCAGGGCATAGGGCATCAATACACCCCAGCCGACGATCGCGCCGATCAATAGGCTGATCCCGGCCCGGATGCCGATAATGGCACCAAAACCGATCATCAGTAGGGAAGGGTCGAGCCCAAAGGAAAGGTTGCTCCAGCTCGCCGTGGTGCCGCCCATCGCCCCGCCCTTGGCCGCGACTTGGGTAAAGGTAGGCGTCCAGACGCCCGGCCCGAGGCGCTTCATCAGCTCCAGCGCCATGGCACTCACCCCGGCGCTCAACAGCACCGCCACGCGCTGGAAGGCCTCCTTGCCCTTGGCGTAGATCTCACGGATCGTCTCCGCCGTGGCAACCCCTGCCGGGAAGGCCAGCTTTTCGCGGATCAGCATCTGCCGCCGCAAGGCCACCGCCACCGTGATACCCGTCGCGCTGACCGCGAAGACCCACGCGCTCATCACCGCCCAGCTCATCTGCTGTCCCGTGATCAAAGTCAGGGCCGGGATGGGTGCCACCAGACCGCCCGAGATGATCGAAGCCGCGCTGGACGCGGTCGTCTGGTTGATCGTATTTTCCTTTTCGCCCCACGGCGCCGCGCCAAACACCTCGAACAGCTTCCAGATCGCGTAGCTGAGCAGGCAGGCGTTGATCGACATGTTGAACGACCAACCGATGCGCAGGCCGCTGTAAATATTGGCCGGGGTGAGAATGGCCCCGATGATCATGCCCGTGAGCAAGGCACGTAGGGTGAGCTGGGGTAGGGTGTCCTCCGATTTTTCCACTGATCCGAGCGAAATGGTGAATCAACAAAGCGAGTTGTAGCAGAACATACCGCACCCCGCGCGATCCGTCGATCCCCAAGCTTGCGGCAGGATTGACGGGGCAGGTGCGGGCGCTCATACTCAATCATCATGAAAGGTGAGTTTTCTGCCATCATCGAAGCTGCTCCTGAAGGAGGCTACTGGGCAGTCTGTCCAGAGGTCCCAGGCGCAAACGGCCAAGGGGAGACAATCGACGAAGCGAAGGAAAGTCTCCGGCAGGCGATCATTCTGATCTTCGAGGACCGCGTGGATGATATGACTCGCGGTCTCCCGGACGACGCCATCAGAACTGTTGTGGCGGTTTAATGAACCGCCGCGAACTGGAAAAGCGGCTACGTTTTGCCGGTTGCTTCCTAAAGCGTGAAGGTGGATCACACTCGCTTTGGATCAATCCGCGAACGGGCATTGTGGAAGCAGTGCCCCGGCATGTAGAGATCAAGGAGCACTTGGCGCGCAAGATTTTGAAGTCTCTCGGTGCCGAATAACCGCGCTCCCGCTACTCCCGAGTATTAGCCGGGGTATTAAAGGATTATACGGCCTTGAGCCAGCCTTATAGGGTGCGGTAGTTTCGCTCCTGATGGATCTGGAGATTCTGTCTCGGCTGCAATTCGCGTTCACGATCGCGTTCCACTATATCTTCCCGACACTCAGTATCGGCTTGGGGACCTTCCTGGTCATCAACGAAGCCGTTTACCTGAAGACGCGGGACGAGTTTTACCGGCAGACGGCCAAATACTGGGTGCGCATCTTCGCCCTGATCTTTGCGATCGGGGTGGCGACGGGCATCGTGATGGAGTTCCAGTTTGGCACCAACTGGGCAACCTATTCGCGCTTCGTCGGCGACGTCTTTGGCAGTGCGCTGGCGGCGGAGGGCATTTTCGCCTTCTTCCTCGAATCGGGCTTCCTCGCGGTGCTGCTCTTCGGCTGGGACAAGGTGGGGCCTAAAATGCACTTTTTCGCGACCCTCATGGTCTGCTTCGGCTCCCACTTCAGCGCCATCTGGATCGTCGTCGCCAACAGCTGGATGCAGACCCCCGCTGGCTTCGTGCTGGAGGTGGGCGACCAGCGCCTCGATCCGGGAACGCTGCTGCGCCCCGAGGATATCCCGCACACCCGCGCCGTGATCGACGACTTCTGGGCCATGGTCTTCAACCCCTCGTCGGTCGAACGCCTGACCCACGTCATCCTTGGCTGTTGGTTGGCCGGGGCGTTCCTGGTGCTGAGTATCAGTGCGTTTTACCTCCTGCGGGGTAAGCACATCCGCTTTGCACGCTTTTCCTTTGTCGTGGCACTTGTCATGGCGACGATCACCTCGCTGCTGCAGCTCGTGGCTGGCCACGCCTCGGCCGAAGTTGTGGCGGAGCACCAGCCGGTGAAGCTTGCTGCGATGGAAGGGCACTACGAGACGATGGAAAGCGCCCCCCTCAGCATCGTCGGCTGGGTCGACGAAGACGCGCAGAAGACCTACAGCATCGCCATCCCCGGCATGCTCAGCTTTCTCCTTAGCGGCGACGTGAACCACGAGGTAAAGGGCCTCAAGGACCTGCCGGCCGACGATTTCCTGGCCGAGCGCCACCCGGAGGTCGACCCTGCCGACTACCCGGCCCTGCGTCAGGACCACTACTGGCCCAAGGTGAACTACGTCTTCCAGTTCTACCACCTGATGGTCGCCATCGGCATGGGGCTGATCGCGGTCAGCCTCTGGGGCTGCTGGCTCTGGTGGCGCGGTAAGCTCTTCGACCTGTCGCGGCGCAGCGTGCGCATCTTCATGGTCATCATGGTCGCGTCGGTGCTCGGCCCGCAGGTCGCCAACCAGGTCGGCTGGTTTACGGCCGAGATGGGTCGCCAACCATGGATCGTCTACGAGCTGCTGCGCACCTCCGAAGGCCTCTCCAAGGTCGTGATTCCGGAGCAGGTGCTGGCCTCTCTGCTCATGTTCGGCTTCATTTACTTCCTCCTGTTCGCGCTTTTCGTCTTTCTGCTCACGATCAAGATTACACACGGGCCGGATATCGAGGAAGACGAGACCGAATACGCCCACACCAAGCAACTTTTCAAGCAGTAATGGACTGGCTACCTGTAGACTTGAACACGATCTGGTTTGTCCTTGTGGGCATCCTTTTCGCCGGCTACGCCATCCTCGACGGCTTCGATCTGGGGGTAGGGGTGTTGCACCTGTTCGCGCGCACCGATGAGGAACGCCGCGTCAACCTCAACGCCATCGGCCCGGTATGGGACGGCAACGAAGTCTGGCTCGTCACCGGTGGGGGCGCGCTCTTCGCCGCCTTCCCGGAGGTGTATGCCACCGTTTTCAGCGGCTTCTACCTCGCCTTCTTCGCCCTGCTGACCGGCCTGATCTTCCGCGCGGTGGCAATCGACTTCCGCAGCAAGCTCAAATACCGCTGGTGGCGCCTCACGTGGGACGTCAGCTTCTCGCTGGCCTCGATCCTCTGCAGCTTCATCATCGGCGTCACGATGGGCAACATCGCGCGCGGGGTGCCGCTCGATGCCGACTTCGAATACGCGGGCGGCTTCTTCACCCTGTTCAACGCCTATTCGCTCTGGATGGGCGTGACCACTGTCGCACTTTTTGCCATGCACGGCGCGATCTACCTCCACCTCAAGACGGAGGGCAACTACCACCAGCGGGTCAAGGCCTGGATCCAGCCCTGCATGATCGCCTTTATCCTCTGCTACGCGCTCTTTACGCTGGCCACCTTGCTCTACGTGCCGCACATCACCGACGCGCTGCGCGCCCAGCCCGCCTATTTCGTGCTCGTAGTGCTCGTGATCCTCGCCATCGCCAACATCCCGCGCTCGATCTACCTCGACAAGGGTGGGCAGGCCTTTGCCTCCTCGGTCGTCGCCATGGGGCTGCTGATGGGGCTCTTCGGCATCGGCATGTATCCTTACCTGGTGTATTCGCTGCCCAACCCGGAGCACAGCCTCGATATCTACAACGGCGCGAGCAGCGACAAGTCGTTGGGCATCATGGCGATCATTGCGGCGATCGGCGTGCCGCTCGTGCTCGGTTACACTGCGGTAATCTACTGGATTTTCCGTGGCAAGGTGCGCCTCGACGAGATGAGCTATTGAAGTACGAAGCTTGTCGCGTGAAACAATGCGCGTATCTTGTCGATTATTAGAGTGGAAACCCCTATCCCCTAAGAACGATGAAACTCCTGCTCTTGTTTCCCTGCCTGCTGGCGGCTGCCCTGATGGGGCAGACGAGTGAGGTGGTCCGCTACAAAGTGGGTGACTCCACGATGGCTTCCACCCTTGTCCTGCCGGCCAATGCCACCGCCGAACAGACGCGCCCAGCCGTGCTCATCGTGCCCAACTGGATGGGCCCGGGGCCGTATTATGATGCCATGGCGCAGGAGTTTGCCCGCAATGGCATCGTGGCCATGACGGTCGACATGTACGGCGAAGGCGTCCGCCCGGCCAACCTCAACCAGGCGGCCGAAGCAGCTTCGGTCGTGGGGGCAGGTGACCGCAGTATGATGCGCAACCGCATCACGTCGGCCGTCAAGGAGATCCGTAATCGGCCCGAGGTCGACAAGCAGCGCATCGTGGCCATCGGTTTCAGTTTTGGGGGCACGGCCGCCTTGGAGCTGGCCCGCTCCGGCAGCACGATCAACGGGGTGGTGTCATTCCACGGCGGCCTCTCGACGCCTCTGCCGGAGGACAACCGCAAGATCAAGACCAGCCTGCTGGTGCTCCAGGGCTCGCGCGACCCCTATGTGCCGCTGGAGGAAGTGCTGAAGTTCCTCGTGCAGATGCGCGACACGGATGTGGACTGGACCTTTGTCGAATTCAGCAAGGCCACCCACGCCTTTACCAACCCTGCCGCCAACCAGAAGGGCAAGGAGGAGTTTGACGAGAAGGCGACGCTCCAGTCCTGGGAAATGACGTTCGACTTCATCGGCCGCCGGCTCAAGGTCGACACCACTGGATTGAACAACCGTAAGATGCTCGACCTGCTGAAAAAGGCCGCGATCGTGGAACCCGTTCCGGCGGCACAACCCGCGCCAGCCACCGAAGCTACGCCCGCTGCTGCCGAGTAGGCGCTACTGCGCGGGCAGGGCAAAGGTTTCGCCCGGCAAGGCCAGATTGACGGCTACGTCCACGATCTGGAGCCGGGATACGAACTCGCCGTTCATGCGGTTTTCAAGCTCCGTGGGCCAGCGCACGCCCGCGACCTCGGTAAACTCCAGCGGCAGCACCTCGAAACGGTCGGGGAATTCCTCTTCGTAGACCGTCACCACGGCGATCTGCCGTACGCTGCCATCTTCCGCCAGTCGATGTTCGCTGAAGACGCCGTCGCCGTGCGCCAGGCGCACCAGGGTATCGTTGCCCGAAGCACCTTCGACCATGATCGAGCGCGGCAAATAGCGCTTTTGCAGGTAGGCGACGAGGCTCCCGAGCGGGAAGGCTTCGGCCAACATAGCCTGCGCCTTGGCCCCCTCCAGTTGGGTCACATCCGTTCCACGCGGGCTCACGGTGCCCTCCCAAGCTTCGCCCAAACGCGTCAACTCCAGCTGCTGCCACTCCGGGAACTGCAGCACCAGCCGGCTCATTTGCGGCTGGGCATAAAAAAGCATAAACGGGATGCTGCGGCCCGACTCAAAGTGCAGAAAGCCAATGAAACGGACATTCTCCACCGCATCGAGGGCCTCTCGACCGCCAAAGCCGTCGAGAAAACGCTCCATCAGCTTGTCCGAACTCTGCGCCCAAGCGGGAATTGCCCACCAGACGAGGCACAAACTGAGGAGAAAGCGGGCCATCGACATCAAGATAATGCCATCCGGCCCTGCGTGCAACTACCAGTAACAGGCTAACTCAACCGCACCGGCAGACCGGCGGCGTGCAAGTGCTGCTTGGCCTGAGCAATCGTAAACGTGCCGAAGTGGAAGATGGAGGCGGCCAACACCGCCGAAGCCTTGCCTTGTCGCAGCACATCCACGAAGTGGTCGAGCGTGCCCGCGCCACCGGAGGCGATGACGGGAACTTCCACCGCCTCACTCAGGCGGCGGGTCAATTCCAGGTCGTAGCCGGCCTTAGTGCCGTCGGCGTCCATGCTGGTGAGCAGGATTTCTCCCGCGCCACGGCGCGTCACCTCTTGAGCCCACTCGATGGCGTCGAGCCCGGTGGGGTTGCGACCGCCGTGGGTGTAGACTTCCCAACGCTCCTCGCCCGGCACACGCTTGGCATCCATGGCCACCACGATGCATTGGTTGCCGAAAAAGCTGGCCGATTTGTCGATCAGGTCCGGCGTTTTGACGGCAGAGGTGTTGAGGCTGACTTTGTCCGCGCCCGCATTGAGCATGGCGCGGATGTCGTCGACGGTCCGCAGGCCGCCGCCCACGGTCAAGGGCATGAAGCACTGCGAGGCGGTGGCTTCGACGACGTCGTGCATGATGCTGCGCCCGTCGCTGGAGGCCGTGATGTCGAGGAACACCAGTTCGTCCGCGCCTTGGGCCTCGTAGGCCTTGGCGGTTTCGACTGGGTCACCGGCATCACGCAGCTCCTGAAAGCGCACGCCTTTCACCACGCGCCCGGCATTGACGTCCAGGCAGGGGATGATGCGGACCGAAAGCATCGGATATTGCGAGAGGGGCCGAGCCTTAGGCCTCCAGCATCGCCACGTCGGGCGTGAAGGAGATCTTGAGGCGGTACTGGACACCCGGGCGCATCTGCAGCGGATGATCGCGCAGGAGCGTCTGGATGTAGTGCATGTTGCCCCAGTAGCCGCGGTATTCGGGCTCGTTGGTCACCTCTTCGGTTTCCTGCCACTGGCCTTGGAAGTCGTCGTGCTCCACTTCGCAACCCAGGCCGTTGGCGCCGAGAGTAAAGGTGCCCGGCAGGTGCTTCTCGCTGTGCGGCGAGCCGATGGCCAGGACGTAGCGCATCTTGTCGCACTTGATCGGCGACTTCACCGTGAAGATGAATTCGCTGGAGATCGTGTTGCCGGAGAAGTTCCAGTTGACGCGGCAGGAGCCGAGGCCGGGGACGATCTTCTCTTCCGACGTGATCAGCTCGGGCTGCTCGTAGCGGAAGTAGAAAGAGCGGCGCATGCCCATACCCGTGACGCACTTCTTGCCGTAGAAAGCGGGGACGATCTTGTGCTCGCCGAAGGTCAGTTCCGGCACGAGGATCGGCAGGAACTTGTTGACGGGCCAGTCGAACACGCCCGGGCAGTGCGGGAAGGCGAGGCTGTTGGCGTTCTTCAGGCCATTGTTGGCCAGCAGCGGAAGGTGCAGGTGCAGGCCGCTCTCGGCATCCTGATAGATGAAGAGGCCTTGTTCCTTCTTGTTGCTCTTGTCGAAGATCACCCAACGGCCGCCGGTGCGGGCGGGGGAGGGCTGGGCCTTCAGGTCGCCGCCGATGCTCTTGGCGAGGCGGGACCATTGGCAAAGGTAGCGCGCGGCGTCAAAGTTGGCCATCCGCGTGGTGTGGGCATCCTGCGTGTCGCGCTCATGGTCGCGAATGACGAGGAAGCCGTGCTCCTGATCCATGTAGGTCAGGAAGAAGAACTGGAAGAGGCGACGCAGCAGGTCGTTGTAGAGGCCGCGCTTTTCCGGTTCGATCCAGCCGTCGCGCAGGGCTTGGAGGATCAGCGAGATGCAGTGCATCTGCCCGTAGGCGCCGACGCCGCGGCCGTAGTTCCAGCCGAGGCCGTCTTGGCGGACGAGGTCGGGCAGCAGCTTCAGGTATTTCTCCGCCATCGTGCGCAGGCTGGGCAGCTTGCGGTCACGCAGGTGGATATTGGCGTGGAGCTGCAGGGACTGGCGGATGAACACGAGGGACATCACACCGTAAATGTCGAAGGCGCCGTTGATCGGGCTCTCTTCAGAGCTGTCGTCGAAGAAGCCAGCCGAGCTGCGCGATTGAGCGCGTTCGAGGAAGCGGTCGATCAGCTTGCCCGTCTCGTCTTTCTTCGACAAGCCCATGCTGTAGCGCACGACCGACTTGGCGACGTTGAACGACTGCAGGTGGTTGTCGTAGTCCGTGCGGGCGAGCATCCGCTTGTCGAGACGCTCGCGCGTCGGGTCAAGCAGGCGTTCCCACACCAAATTGCGCTCCTTGGCCGGGCCAAAGGAGAGGATGCCCAACGCAGCGTAGCCGAGGCCGTTTTCATGTTCTTCCTCGGTGAAGGCTTGCGCCGTCACACACCGAGCCGCGAGGTCGACGAGATCGAAGTTCGAGAACTGTGTCTCGCCCGTCGCGCGGTAGAACTCACCGATGGCGAGCGCAGCGTGCCCGCTTTCATCGGCGCGGGCTTGTTCGCCCTCGATGGGCTGAATAGTCCCATCTGCGTTGATCGAATCCAGGTTTTGGCCCAAAATTGCACGGGCCATGTCTAAGCACTGAGCGGCGAAGTTCTCCATTCCGAAAGAGGAGCATTTAGGAGAGGTCTTTTACCCCCCGCAAGGATAAAGCTGAATAATTTGCAGGGTTTTCTGCGAATTGGTGAGATGGCGAGCAAGTGGGGCGCTCATGCCGCTTAAATAGCGCCAAATTAGACGGTAGCAGAGGCATTGACTTGCGAAATAGCGAGCGTATGTCGCGCTTGGCCTACACCTCCAGCAGTTTCATGAACTGCTCGTTGGTGGTCGTCTTCGAGAGTCGGCTAAGAGCGCGCTCGACGGCGTCGTCGGGCTTGAGGCTGGTCAGCGCGCGGCGGAAGAGGGTGGCCTTCTTCAAAACGTCGGGCGGCAGGATCAGCTCTTCGCGGCGTGTGCCGGAGCTGGCGATATTCATCGCGGGCCAAAGGCGCAGCTCGGCGATCTTGCGGTCGAGCACCATTTCCATGTTACCGGTGCCCTTGAATTCCTGGAAGATCAGCTCGTCCATCCGGCTGCCGGTCTCGATCAGCGCGCTGGCGATGATCGTGAGGCTGCCGGCCTCTTCCGTATTGCGGGCGGTGGAGAAGAGCTGGCGCGGCTTTTCGAGCGCACGCACATCGAGGCCGCCGCTCATGGTGCGCCCGCTGCCGGCCTTGGCCGCGTTGTAGGCGCGCGCGAGGCGGGTCAGCGAGTCCATCAGCAGCACGACGTCCTTGCCGCTTTCGACGAGGCGCTTGGCGTGGTCGATGGCCAGCTCGGCCACATAAAGGTGGTTCTTGGTATCCTCGTCGTTGGAGGAGGCAAAGAGGCGGCCCGGCACGTTGCGCTTGATGTCCGTCACTTCCTCGGGGCGCTCGTCGACAAGCAGGAGCAGCACCTCGCACTCGGGGTGGTTTTCGGCCACGGCATGTGCGATCTCTTGCAGGATCGTCGTCTTGCCCGTGCGCGGCGGGGCCACGATCAGGCCGCGCTGGCCTTTGCCGATCGGGCAAAAGAGGTCGATCATGCGGCCCACCATGCTGCCGCTGCCCTCGCGCTCCATCTTCAGCCACTGGTTGGGCGTCACCGTCGTCAGGTGCTCGAAGGCCAGCACGCGCTTGCGCTCTTCGACCTTGATGCCGTCGATCTTCTCGATGAAGCGCAGCTTCGGGTTGGGGTGCTTGCCGTCTTCCTGGCCGAAACCTTCGACAAAGCTGCCGCGCTGGATCTTGAAGCGGCGGATCATCTCGCGCGGGACAAACGGGTCCGACGGGCGGTTCTTGCCGTTGTGCTCCGGGTTCAGCAATACGCCGGCCTTGTTGTTCTGTGGCTCGAAAATGCCCGCGATGGCTAAGCTGTCGCGCGACGAGTCTTGGTTCTCCATAGGTCCTGATAAAAGAGGCTATAACGGGGTGCAATACACCACACCGGCGCTTGCAATCAGACGTCCGAGAAAGGAAGAGGACGTTCCAGAGGGGCGGTGCCGCCAACGCTGCTTTCACCTAAGTCGGCAGACACCAGTGATGTTATCTAGTGAGATGTTTTTTATCGTGTCAACGCGCGGGAAACAGAAATTTGTGCCAAGGGTCCGTCTTGACTCCCCGGTGCAAACGTCCCTTGATGGCCCGATGAACGCACGCGGCTGGACGCTATTGGAGCTGGTTTTCGCCTTGGGCATCATCGGCTTGATGCTGGGCGCGGTCGGCTGGGGCGGGCTTTCCGTGCAACGACACCAGCGCTGCCTCCAGGCCGAGGCGCAGCTCGAGGCCATGGCGGCGGCCCTGCAGGCCTACCATCGCCACTGGGGGGCCTATCCGGTTGCCTCGGAGGCGGATGGCGCGGCGGTGCTCTACCGTAGCCTGCGCCTGGGGCAGGGGCCAAACGGCGAAGCCGCACCCGCTCGCTGGAAGCCGCTAGTCCCCGCCTTGGCAGACGACGGCCAAGCCTTGCTCGACCCGTGGGGCACGCCTTACGTTTACCTCTACACCACGGCCAGCGAGTGGACGTATCCGCGCTTTCGCCTGCTCTCCCTTGGGGCGAGCGCGGCAAGCAATGGCAACCCCGAGCCTTGCGGCATCGAGCCCGACGGCTGGCTGACGACGGGTTATTCGGAGGCCAACCTCTACCGCGACAACCTCGTGTATGGCGAGTAAGGGCGGGTATTCGCTGCTGGAGCTGGTCGGCGTGCTGGCGGTGCTCGGGGTGCTGCTCAGTTTCGCGATTCCCGCGATCAGTGGTTCGCAGCGTGCGGCCAAAGTCGAACACACCCGCGCCCAGTTTGCCCGTCTCAGCCTGGCGGTGGAGGCATACCGCGGGTATTATGGGCGCTACCCCGCCTTGGCCGAGACCGCCGATGTCTCGCTGGCGGGGCAGGAAGCCCTCCTGCTGGAATCCCTGCTCGGCTACGGTCTGGATGGTGGCGAAATGGCCGCTGCCGCCCGTGCGTTGAATCCGCAAGCGCGCAATTTCCTCCAGCTTGCTGCCGACGATCTGGAAGAGGACGGTCGCTGGACCGACGCTTTTGGCAATCACCGCTGGCACTATGTGTGGGACCACGATCGCGACGGCTGGATTGAGCTGGCGGAGCTGACCAACGTGCCGGAAGCCTCCCGCCCGGTGCGCCCCTTGCCGACGGGCGTATACTGGTATGTAGAAGGTGGAGCCGAAGGCCCCTGGATCGTGAGCTGGTGATGCGGCGCGGCTTTTCATTGCTGGAGATCGTGGTCGTACTGGCGCTCGTCACCGGCTTGCTGGGCGGTGCGCTATGGGTCTGGCAGGCCAGCCCCGCGCAGCCGCCGCCAGATTTGGAGGCGCCCAAAGCATGGGAAGCCTACCTCGCCAATGCTCGCCAACTCGCTCAAGCGCGGGGCCGCCCGGTCTGCGTAGCGATTTGGAGCGATGAGACGGGGCTGTACGCCGAACAGCTGATCCTGGCCGGAAGTGAATGGGAACCGGAGCCTACCTCTGCTTTTGCATGGAGCGGTGTCCGCCTGACCATTAATGATGCGGACCGGCATACGTTTTCTGTTTGGGCCGCACGAGGCGAAGCCCAGGTTATTGAGCTGAACGCGAGCGGCCAACCCGTTCACACTTATACTTGGCGCTGGGCCGACGGCACGGAAGGCCGCTGGGAACCGGGTGGGTTGCCGCAGCAGCGGGAGGTGGCGCCTTGAGGCACCGCGGCTTCACCCTGCTGGAGGTGGCACTGGCCCTTGGCGTGATGGGCGTGGCGCTGATGGCGCTTGTCCTCCTGCTGGCTCGGGCTTTGGCCGATACGGCACCAGCGCAAGCGGTCCGCCCGGCGGAGGTCGTGCGGGCGGTGCAGGAGCAGTTGCACGCTCATCCACCTGAAGTTGCGACCGACTGGATGCTCGTGCGCGAAGGGGAGGCGTGGCTCTGGCAGGAATGTTGCGCCGGCGGCCACGGTTGGAAGGTCACTTTTACTCCCGGCGTAGGCGAGGCCGAATATTGGGTGGCACTGCAGGAGCTGGCTGGCGGGCCGGAATACCTGTGGCTGGAGGTTCGGCCATGAAACGCCGTGGCTTTACGCTGCTGGAGGTGACGGTCGCCCTCAGCCTGCTGGCGGGGCTGCTGCTGGTGCTCGTCGGCCTGTTCCGGGCGACGCTTCAGGCTTCGTTTGGTCAACTGCGCCTGGCCGACCGCTCGTCAGTGGTGGAGGCGCTCTGGCAAGTCGAGGAGGGTTGGCACCATCGACTGCCCGCGCCCGATGCGCCGCTTTGGCTCGACGTGGTGGCCGGCGAACGGACCGAACCCGCCGTGTTGCTCAAGGGCGCATGGCTGGACGAAGACGAGGCGTTGGCGTGGCAGGCATTGGCCCTGGTCGCGGAAGATGCCTGGGGCAGCCCCCGCGCCAAGCCGTCTCTGGCGGTGATTCGCAAGGCCCCGGCGGCAGCGGACTCCTTGGCCGAGTGGGAACCGCTGATCGCGGGCGAGCGCACCGTGCTGGTGGGGCCGCTGGACGCCGTCGAGCTGGAGGTCGGTCGCCGGAACGATGGCGTTTGGCAGCCCTGGCCTCGGGAGCCGGAGCAGGGGTGGCGTTTGCCAGCCTCGGATGCCGTGCCGCAACTCACCGTGCGGGTACGCTGGCAGGCCGGGGACGACAGCGGCGTGCTGGAGCTCGCGCCATTGTTGAGCGACGGATACTGAAGGAGTTGCGTTCGCGCCGGGGGATCGTAACCATGCGCATATGGCAAACCCTTGGCTGTTGGCTGCCCGCCCCAAGACCCTCCCGGCGGCGATCATTCCCGTCTTGCTCGGGACTGCGCTCGCCTGGCATGCGCACCAGTTCGATCCGCTGGCGGCGAGCTTGGCGCTGCTCTTCGCCCTGCTCGTGCAGGTGGGTACCAATTACGCCAACGACTACTACGACTTTGTCAAAGGCGCCGACACGGCCGACCGCATCGGGCCGACTCGCGCCACCGCTGCCGGGCTGGTGAAGCCCGAGGAGATGCGCCGCGCCATGTGGCTCGTCTTCGGCCTCACCTTTCTGGTCGGCTGCGGGCTGATCCCCTTCGGGGGCTGGTGGCTGCTGGTGGTGGGCGTGGCCAGCATCGCTTGCGGCTGGGCCTACACCGGCGGGCCTTATCCGCTAGGTTACAATGGCCTGGGCGATGTCTTCGTGTTTTTCTTCTTCGGCTTTGTCGCCACCATGCTCACGTTTTATGTGCAGGCGCAGAGCTGGATAGGCTACAACTGGGCACAAGACGCGGCTGTCCTCTACATCGGGCCGGCCTTCTGGATCTCTATCGTGCCGGGTGCGCTGGCGACCAATATCCTGGTGGTCAATAACCTGCGCGACGTCGGGACCGATGCGATGACAGGCAAGCGCACGCTGGCCGTCCGCTTCGGGCGCGACTTTGGGGTGCGGCAATACCAGGTGCTTGTGATCCTGGCAGCCATCGTGCCTTTATTCCTGATTCTCGATTATCAATTCGGCTTGTGGACCCTGCTGCCCTGGCTGTCGCTGCCGCTCGGCCTCAAGCTGGCGCTGACGATGGGGCAAGCGGCCGAGCGCGAAGGCTGGCTCAAGCGCCTCGCCCAGAGCGCCCTCTTCATGCTGCTCTACGGAGTGCTCCTCGCTGCCGGCCTGATCATCGATACTCAGGCGCATTGATCGGCGCGCACAAAAAAGCCAGCCGCCCACGAAGGACGGCTGGCCCGGTAAAGTGATGTCTTGAGCAGTTCCGTTTTAATCTGAACCAGCGAAGTAATGGGGCTCTTTTGGCCGTTCGCTTCGTTGCGGCTTCTCAATGGGCCTTTGGGCCCGCCTTCGAAGCCTCAGCCTCGCGCTGCGGCTCAAAATAGCTCCCATCCACTGTTTCAGCTTAATCCGGAAATGCTCTAAAGGAGGGCGAACTAGTTGAGTTCGCGAACCTTCTTGGCAATCGCTTCCTTTTGCACGAGGCCCACCGACTGATCGCGCAGCTCGCCGCCCTTGAAGAAGAGCAGGGTGGGGATACCGCGCACATTGAACTTTTGCGCGAGGCCCTGGTTTTCGTCCACATTCACCTTGGTGATCTGGACTTCGCCGCTCATTTCGGTGGCGAGTTGCTCCAGGATCGGAGCGATGGTCCGGCAGGGGCCGCACCACGGGGCCCAAAAATCGACGACCACGACCTTGTCGGACTTGGTGACGATTTCCTCAAAGTTGGCTTCGGTTAGATTTACAATAGCTTCAGACATGGTTGCTTTTGATAAGGGGGCTCAGCGAACGTAATCAGCGGGGCGTGTTCTTGTCGATGATCTCCGCCAGTTGATGGGCTTCGGTCTCTTCAAGACGCTTACCCTTCCGGCGCAGGTCTTCGCAAGTTTTCATCAGCGTTTCCGTCATGCGCGAATGAGTTTCCTCAGACCCGCCCACGATCGAAAACTGCTCCGCACGCGTAATCCGCTTGTGGCCATCTGCATGGTCCAAGCCGATCCCCAGGATATGCGCTCGCTGTTCCGCGTGCTGACGTTCATTCATTGGTGACAACCTTGTGAAAGTATGAGCTTTTGCAAGGCGCTTTATTCCTTTGGGTCCCCAGCCGGCTCCGGCAGCGCCTCCGCAAGGTCGTCATCCGGAGCACGCTTTTGGCAGAGAATATCCCCAAAATTGTCGTGCTGCTCCAGCGAGATGCGCTTGAGCCGGGTCAGCTCCAGCAACGCGAGGAAGGTGGCCACCACAAACATCACGCTTGGGCGCTCCTGCTCGCCCAGCAGCTCGGTAAAGGTGAAGTGCTCCTGCCGCTCCAGCCGGTCGAGCATAGCCTCCATGCGTTCGGCCACCGTTACGCTCTCATCCTCGATTTCGCCCACATTCACCTTTTCCGCCAGGCGACGCAGCACCCGGTTGAAGGTGTTCCACAGCTCCACGTGATCGGTGGGGGCCAGCGGCAGCTCACTCAGCGGCACCGGCTCTTCCACGATGTGACGGTCGACGAGCGTTTGCGCGTTGTTGACCAGTTTGGCCAGATCTGCCGCCGCATCCTTGAAGCGCCGGTATTCGAGCAGCTGCTGGACGAGTTCCCAACGAGGGTCGATTTCGTCGTCTTCGCTCGATGGATCCTCTTCATCCACATGCTGCTCCGGTGGCAAAAGCATGCGGCTCTTGATCTGCATCAGCGTGGCGGCCATGACGAAGAACTCGCCGGCCACCTCCAGTTGACGCTCCTCGGTGGCGCGCAGCACCGCCAGGTATTGCCGCGTCACCTGTTCGATCGGGATGTCGTAGATGTCGATCTCCTGCCGCCGGATGAGGAACAGCAGCAAGTCGAGCGGCCCCTCGAAGGCCGAGAGCCGGATCGGGTGGTCCGTGCGCGGGAAAAAGCTCTTGAGGTCCGCCGTGTCGGACATGCTAGAAGGCGAGGAAACGCACCTTCAGCTGCAGGCGGAAGTCGTCCTGCCGCTGGTCGCCATTGGTCAGCAGCACCCCGTAGTCAAACTCCCAGTAGCTGCCCCAACGCTGGCGGATCGCATACACCTGGCGGGTCAACTGGCCGCGCTCGTCGTCGTAGCGGAGGGAGGCCAGCGCGCCAATGTTCTCCGTCAGGCGGTAATAGCCGCTGAAGCCGTATTGCGACACCTCGTCTTCGAGATGGTCGAGGGTGAAGGTGATGCGCCACTTGTCCGCGCTGAGGATGCTGGCGTCGAGGTAGTAAGCCTCGGCCATGCCATCTTCCGTCCGCCACTTGTGGGCGGCGCGGAGGTCGAGCCACGGGGCCGGTTGGGTGCCCAACTCGGTGTAGAGGGCGTCGTCGGTGTCGTCGTCGAGGTTGAAGTCCTGGAAAACGTCGAGCTGGGCGAGGTTGCGCGTGCTACCGTCGCTGCTGCGGGTTTGCAGCGCGTTTTCCACGCCTACGCGCACGACATGCATGCTGTCGAGCGTGTCCACATCTCGCCGGTCGCCCAGGTTGAAGAGCGGGCGCGAAGGATTGGGCAGGTAGGCGTCGAATTGATACAGCTCGTCCGGCGAGGCACCATGGGCTTCGCGGAAATTGTAACGCACCATCGGGCGCAGGAGGTGGCGCAGGCCGTTGATGTCCCACGTCTCATTTTCGTAGCCCCAATACGCAGAGGCTTCCGCCGTCAGGTCGACCCCGGCCTGCGCGAGGATCCGGTCGGCATGTTCGCCCGAAGGGCTGTCTCCGTAATAGAGGTAGCGGGCCGCACCGTTGGGCGTCAGCGTCAACCAGGGGGTGAGCAGGGTGGGGCGCTGCAGCTCGTAATAACCATCCACGCGGCCGACCGCATCCGAGGTCTCGATCTGGAGGATTTCCTCCTCCGGCAGGCGCTCGTTGTAGTCGAAGCCAACGATGTCACGACGTCGCTGATAGCCAGCCTGCACATGCGCGCGGTGGTAGAAATTGAACTCCGTGATGGGGCGCAGGCGGCTTTGCCAGCGCACCTCCGGCAGGCGCTCCGTCATTGGGAAATACGGCGAGACGGTTGTCTGGGCCAAGCCGGTGAGGAACCACGTATCGGCGGTGTAGAGCACCTCGAAATGGCTGTCCGCCTCCTGCAAGTAGGGATACAAATCCCAACGGAAGTCGCGCAGGATCTCCGAGTCGGAGACGTAGTCGAGCTTGGCATTGAAGCTCAGGCGGTCGAGCGTCTGCTGGTGATTGAGACGCAGGAAGTAGCGCTGCGGGTCGATCGGCTCGTTCAAACGGTCGACGCCGCGTTCGCCCGTGTCGAAGTCGTAGATCCAGCCTGTGCTGAGGGTCGTGACGCTCTGCGACGGCCCCTCCTCGTCCACGTAAGACACGATGGGCCCAAAGAGCACGCCCCGGTTGCTGTAGGCGTCGAAATTGGCACCGGCCAGCCAGCGGTCGTCCACCGGCACCAGCAGCTCGGATTGGATATAGGCGCCCAGATTGCCCCGGTAGCCCCCGGAGGCCGTCGCCTGCAATGAGGGCAGGGCAAAGGAACGGTCGAGCGTCGCAATCGGGACTTCGAAGCCGAGGCCCTGCACGCCAAAGCGCACATCCTCTGCCCGCACCCGTTGCCCGGGCACGACTCGGGCCGACTTCACGCGAAGGCGCGGGGTCCCGGTCGACGGCTCGCCATAATACAGGGTGGCAATCTCGCCGATAAATTCCTCCGGCGTGCCCTCCGCGCTCTCACCCTCGATAAAGAATGGCGGATAGCCCGCGCGGAAATGACCGGTGGTAAAGCGTTGCGAGTCGAGGTCGTAGGTCAGCTCGTCGGCCAGCAGGCGCAGGCCGCGGCCCGTCGCCGTCACCTTCCCCTGGGCTACCAGCTTGCGATCCTGCTCGTAAAACTGGATCAGGTCGGCAGTGATGCGGATGTCTTGACTCCGGACTTCGGCATTGCCCCGGGCGGTCACAATCCCGTTTTCCAGATCGCGTTCGAGCGGCTCGTCCGCGCTCAATTCGGCCCCCGAGGCCAAATCGGAGACCTGGGCGTGCATCAAGGGGACGGAAGTGGTGCCGCAAAGGGCCAGAAACATGAGCAGGTGGCGCAACCTCACCCTGCGCAGTGTGCGGCAGGCGCTTCGCTGCACAAGCCAAAAGGCGGGCCCATCTGCAGGGAATTACCAGCATCTGGGGGATAAGGGCCAGCCCGGCACGGAGGTGAAATACGATACGTTATACACAATGGACGACAAAAAGGGCGCCCTGTGTTATTTTTCGGGAAAGCGTTGGACAGAAAAGGCTTTCCACTGCTACGCATCGGTTATACTCATTGCGCGAGACAACCTCAATCCCCACAGTCGCCGTGATCCTAAGTAAAGAAGAACTTCGCTCTTTCCTCGAAGCCAAGCAGTGGAATCCCCACCACTACCTCGGGCTTCACACCTTCAAGAAAAACGGCACCACGGGGGTGGTCGCCCGCGCTTTTGTGCGCGACGCCAAGGCCTGCGACATCGTCGACACCAAGACCGACGAGCGCTTCCCGCTCCAGCAACTGGCCCCGGAAGGCTTTTACGAGGGCGTGCTGGGCGACCGCAGCGAGCCTTTCCGCTACCGCCTGCGCGTAACCCGTTACAACGGTGAGATCCACCAGTTTTACGACCCCTACGCCTTCCAGCCCACGATCAGTAACGACGATCTCTACCTCTTCAACGAAGGCAGCGAGCACTTTATCTACCGCAAGCTCGGTGCTCACGTGCGCGAGATCGACGGCGTGCCCGGCGTCAGCTTTGCCGTCTGGGCCCCCAACGCCGCCCGCGTCTCCGTAGTAGGCGGCTTCAACGGCTGGGACGGTCGCTTCCACCCGATGCGTGCGCTTGGCAGCTCCGGCGTGTGGGAGATCTTCATCCCCGGCATCATGCAGGGCGCCAAATACAAGTTCGAGATCTTCGACCGCCAGAACCAGCTCCACCTCAAGGCCGACCCCTACGGCACCTCCTTCGAGGCCCCGCCGCACAACGCCTCCGTCGTCTGCAACGTCGAAGATTACCAATGGAACGACGAAGAGTGGATGCGCCAGCGGGCCGAGCGTGACTGGCACCGCGAGCCCATGAGCATCTACGAGGTCCACCTCGGCTCCTGGAAGCGCGTGATCGAAGACGGCAACCGCCCGCTCTCCTACCGCGAAGCCGCCGACAAGCTCACGAACTACGTCAAGGAGCAAGGCTTCACGCACATCGAGTTCATGCCGCTGGCCGAGCACCCCTTCGACGGCTCCTGGGGCTATCAAGTGACGGGCTTTTACGCCCCCACCCAGCGCTTCGGCCCGCCGGAAGACTTCCAGTATCTCGTCGACACGCTGCACCAGGCCGGCATCGGCGTCATCATCGACTGGGTGCCCGCGCACTTCCCGACCGATGCCTTCGCGCTCGCCAATTTCGACGGTTCGGCCCTCTACGAGCACTCCGACCCGCGCCAAGGCTTCCACCAGGACTGGGGCACGCTGATCCCCAATTACGGGCGTCATGAAGTGCGCTGCTTCCTCGTCGGTAGCGCACTGTCGTGGCTCGAACGCTTCCACATCGACGGCCTGCGGGTCGACGCGGTGGCCTCCATGCTCTACCTCGACTACTCACGCAAGGAAGGCGAGTGGGTGCCCAACCAATACGGCGGCCGCGAAAACCTGGAGGCGATCAGCTTCCTGCGCCACGTCAACGGCCTCGTGCACCACTACCACCCCGGTGCAGTGACCATCGCCGAAGAATCCACCTCGTTCGGCGGCGTCAGCCGACCGGCCGAGCACGGCGGCCTCGGTTTCGACTTCAAGTGGAACATGGGCTGGATGCACGACACGCTCCAGTACTTCCAGAAAGACCCGATCTACCGGAAGTATCATCACCACAACATCACGTTTGGGATGATCTACCAGTTCCACGAAAACTTCGTGCAAGTCTTCTCTCACGACGAAGTAGTGCACGGCAAGGCCTCCATGCTCATGAAGATGGCCGCGCCCTCCATCACGGCCAAGGCCGCCACCCTGCGCGCGCTCTACGCCCTCATGTGGACGTGGCCGGGCAAGAAGACCCTCTTCATGGGCAGCGAGTTCGGCCAGTCCGCCGAGTGGCGCTACGATCAGAGCCTCGACTGGCACCTGCTGCAGTATCAGGACCACGCGGGCATCCAGATGATCGTGCGCGACCTCAACGACATGTACCGTCGCGAGCCCGCCTTTGCCCACGGCGACTGCAGCCACCAGGGCTTTGAGTGGGTGACGATGAACGACAGCGAGGCCTCCGTCTTTGCCTTCATCCGCAAAGGCCCGAGCAAGGAAGACACCTTCCTCGTCATCGGCCACTATACGCCCGTCGCCCGCCACGCCTACACCATCGGGGTGCCCTACAACGGCTACTGGAAAGAAGTCATCAACTCCGACGCCGCCGTTTATGGAGGCAAGGGTGAAGGCAACATGGGCGGCCGTAAGTCCGATCCCGTGCCGTGGGACGGCCACCAGCACTCCCTCAAGCTCACCCTCCCCGGCAACGCCACCATCGTCCTCAAATACATGGGCGAAGAGATGGAAGAATAGGGGTGTGGCGGTCGTATCGGCCGCCACTGCTTTCAACATTGAATATCGAGCTTGATAAATGATGGCAAATTGCCATCATTGTTCTTTGCTATGGTTAAAACGCAGGTTCAGATTCCTGATCACTTATATACTGAAGCAAAGCGGGTTTCTAAGGATTATGAAATGAGCTTTGCTGAGGTCGTCAGAAGAGGGTTGGAGCGCATCGTGACGGATTATCCTCCTCGACTAGCCGCACGAGACTGGCAATTTCCGCAGCCAGAAGATCTCGGCTACAAGGATTTCGACGATGAAATGCTGAAGCGGTTAGCTCAGGAGGAAGAGCCGCGTCTGTAAATGTTAGCCATTGACACAAACATACTCTTCTACGCTTTTGCGGCGGGGCGACCTGAGCATCCAGCTGCGTTGGCGTGGTTGAAAGACCAGCATACTCGCAGCGATGTGGTGATATCAGAATTTGTCTTGGTGGAATTTTATAGGCTCCTGAGGAACGCGACGTTACTGGATCGCCCCAAGTCTGCCTCCGAAGCTGCGGCGATCATTCAACATTATCGGCAGCATCCAAGTTGGCGCACACTTGGATTTAATCAGAACAGTCAACTTGTGCATGACCGCCTCTGGGAGCGAGCGGCTTCACAAACCTTTTCTACGCGCGCCATATTTGACGTGCGTTTGGCCATTAGTTTGCAGGACCACGGCGTGGATGAGTTAGCTACACGAAACGTCAGGGATTTTGAAGCCATGGGGTTTCGAAAAGTATTCGATCCGTTAGCCTCTGCCCAAAAGTAAACGATTCCGTCACGGATTGTGAATATCTTTGCCAAAAGGCCGATCGAAGGTTTTATTGGCGAAGAATACATGTCCAGCCACGAATTTCCGCGAGTGCTCATGAGCACGCCTTGATGGGCACCCGCGTCGATTCGTGGTTGGGGACCGCCCGCTCCCGGTTACCGGAGCCCCGCACTACAACAGTAACCATGATCGATACCGCTACGGAAGAAACACCTACCGTCGAAAACAACACTCCGCTCCCCAGCTTTTCCGAACTCGGCCTCGCCGAGCCCGTCCTCAAGGCCGTGCTGGAAAAGGGTTACGAGCGCCCGACACCGATTCAGGCCCAGGCTATCCCGGTCCTTTTACAAGGCAGGGACTTGACCGGCGGCTCGCAGACCGGCACCGGCAAGACGGCCGCCTTCTGCCTCCCCATCCTTTCCAATCTGATGAAGGGCGGGCACCAGAAAAACCCCCGCTGCCTCATCCTCGAGCCCACGCGCGAGCTTGCCCAGCAGGTCATCGCCCAGCTCGAAGTCTACGGGAAGTACCTCGACCTCAAGATCGCCCTCCTGCACGGCGGTGTGAAGTATACCAAGCAGCGTGAAGCCCTCGATGCGGGCGTCGACATCGTCGTCGCTACCCCGGGCCGTCTGCTCGACCACATGCAGCAGAAGGCGCTGACGCTCAAGAACCTCGAAGTGCTCGTGCTTGACGAAGCCGACCGCATGCTCGACATGGGCTTCATGCCCGACGTGCGTCGCATTCTCGACCAATGCCCCGAGAAGCGCCAAAGCCTGCTCTTCTCCGCCACCATCCCGCCCGCGATTGAAAAGCTGGCCGAGCGCATGCTCGTGGAGCCCGCGCAAATCCGCATCGGCGGAGGTCGCAAGCCGGCCGAGACGATCAACCACGCGATCTACCCGGTGGATGACCGCCAGAAGTTCGACCTGCTTGTCTCCCTACTGGAGCAGACGGAGTATCACAGCGTCCTCATCTTTACCCGCACCAAGGCCGGGGCCGACATCATTGGCAACTGGCTCAACCTCCACCTCCCCGGGAAGTCCGTCGTCCTCCATAGCGACCGCACCCAGAGCCAGCGCGAAAAGGCGCTCAAGGAGTTCAAGGACGGCAAGTGCGAAATCCTCGTCGCGACCGACATCGTGGCGCGCGGTATCGACATCAGCGGCGTCAGCCATGTCATCAACTACGACGTGCCCGAAAACGCCGAAGATTACGTGCACCGCATCGGCCGGACCGGTCGTGCCGCCAAGACAGGCGACGCCGTGACGCTCTACACCGCGCAAGACAAGGACTTCCTGGGCGCGATCGAGCGCTTCATCGGCAAGACGATCGAGCGCAAGCAGCTCGACGGCTTCGACTACGCCTACACGCCCGCCATGTCGCACGAAAAGACGCGCAAGAAGAAGCGCAACCGCGGCTTCCAGGCCCCCGGCTCGCATACGCCCCGCTGGCACCGCTAAGGCTGGCTGGTAAAAGTTCAAGATAGCTTTCGAGGATGGTTCAAAACGAGCCATCCTCTTCTTGTATCTGGCCGCAAACGTGGCTACCAGGCGTAGCCCAGCGTCTCGACCAGGCGAGGGAAGCGCTCGCGAAAGGCAGTCGTGACCTCCGGCGTAAAGTGCTCGACCCAGTCGCCCGCCGCGCCCTTGCGGTAATGGCTCTGCTTGTCTTCCTGCCCCTCCCGGCGCCCACCGGCCAAGCGGGAAAAACGGTTTTCGTGGCACTTGCCCAGCAGCAGGTATTGCGGCACCTGCGCCGGCGTGGGGTTGCAAGGCCACCACGGCAGGCGGCGCTTCAGCTTATGGTGATAGAGCACGCCGACATCGCGCACCCAATCGCCCGCCTTGGGCTCATGCCAGTTCACGAGGCCCAGAAAGTCGAACGCATCCAGCATCGCCTGATAAGGGTTCTGGACAAAGCGCTCGTATTTCATCTCCAGCACGTTAGCGGCTCCATAGTTCCAGCTCGCCAAGTCCCTGAAAACGCTGGCGCTAAACTCCATTTCGGCGATCAAGCCCTCGCTCTGCGACAGCTGCTGCAAGCGTTCGCGGTGGGCGCTCAGCTCCGCCCAGCCCTCGGTGGGGTGGGAGTTGCGGTGCGAAAAGTAGCCCGACACCAGGATGTCGCGCGGGTCGCGGATCAGGTGGAACCCAAGAAACTCCGGCAGCTGCTGGCGTTCGCTCTCCTTCGCGTTGCGCAGGCACAGGATGTCGGTGCCCTCGCGCTGGACCGCTGCCGCCAGGTCCCCGGCATATTGGCGAGGGTTGTCGTAGCTCCCAAAATTTCGGCCCGTGTAGTCGGCCACAAAACGGCAGATCTCGACCACCCAGGAGGTGGCGCATTTGTGGTGACCGAAGAAGACGTAAAGCCTGTCTGCCATGCTGGAGCCGAAGATGAGGACGCCCGCCCGCATGTCGAACGCATTTCGCGGCGGGAGTTGGGATGAAGTAAAAGGGCGGCTCCGTGAGGAACCGCCCTGATGGGAAAGGGATGGAAAAGAGGGAGCCTTACAGCTCGATCTCGGCCGCTTCCGGCTGGGCGCTGCCGCTGCCGCCGCCCATGGGCTGCGTCTTGGCCTGGTCGATGCTGCTGTAGAACGTCCAGTTGCGGGTTTCCTCGTAGGCACCGCATTCGCCCTTCACCGCGTCGTTGCCGACGAGGATCAAGGTCAGGGTCAGGTCCTGGCAGATCTCCTTGGCGTGCACCATCATCTTGATGGTTTCCATATCGATCTTCTGCAGGCGGCTGGCGTCGAGGATCACCTTGTAGAAGCCCTTGTCCACCGCGTCCGCAATCTTGGCCTTCATGTAGTTCTGAACTTCGGTCAGCATGTAGGCGTTGGTGTTGTGCGGCAGGTGGATGATGAGGTAGTCCTCATCGTAGGTAAAGTAGCGCTCCGAGGTATCGAGATTGATGGCCTTGGCCACCTTGGTCTCGAGGTCGGCAAAGTCGATCGGCTTGGTCACGATGCTGTTGAAGCCAAGCTGCTGGGCCTTTTGCTGCATCTCCACATCGGTCTTCACCACGAGGCCAAACGCGGGCACATACTTGGTCTTGTGCTGGGCGCGCAGGATGCGGAAGAGGGAGAATGCGCCTTCTTCGGGCAGGGAAAGGCTGATGATGATCAGGTCGGGCATCTGCTTTTGGCAGAAGTCGATCGTGCCGCCGGTGGTGGAGACGCCGTGGATCTTCCAGTGCAGGTGCGCGAGGCCCTTGCTGATCTGGTCGATGATGATCGGCTTGTCTTCGACGACGAGGATGTCCACCGAGTCCGAAAGACGCTTGGCCTTGCTCACCTTTTCATCGGCCGGGCGCAGGTCGATCACGCGGCCTGCCTTTTCGATCAGCACTTCTTCCTTGAAGGGCTTCACGATGTAGTCGCGGATGCCGAGCTTGGCGATGCGCAGCACAGCTTCACGACCGGCCTCGGCCGTAAGCATGATGACGGGGATGGATTTGAGGGAAGGGTCGGCCTTGAGCTTGGTCAGCATCTCGATCCCATCCATCACCGGCATCGTAACGTCCAGCAGGATGATATCGGGTTGCTCTTTTGCCGCCAGCGCCAAACCCTCAACACCGTTGGAAGCTTCCATCACTTCGCAGTCATAGCTCCGGAAAGCCTTTTTGACGATGATGCGAACGGCACGGGAGTCGTCGACTGTGAGAATTTTAAGACTCATGGGTGGGGGCGTCGGAAAAGATTAGAAGATTACAGGAATGGTGGGTGACCTAGGCGGTGCGCTTGAACATCATGTCCACAAGAAGCGTGTCCTGGTAAAGGCTAAATTCAAAACGCTGACGGTGCACGCCGGAAGAAGACTGGATGGTGAAATTGCTGCCGCGCACGATCGAGGGCACTGTCAGGCGACATTCGTAACCAAACTGGGAAAGGGTATTCTTGATCGTGCCGATGGTCATGTTGGCCACTTCGCCGAGAGCGTCGTTGACGACTTCGTGGTTGCCGCGCACATCTTCCATTTCCATCCCGAGGAAGCCGCAGGTAACGCTTTCGGCCAGAGTCTCGGTGAAATAGAGGTAGGCGACGCCGTCGAGCTCGCCGCAGAAACCGACCGCAGCCACGACAAGGCCTTTGGACTTGAGGGGCAGCTCGCCGGCGGGCGGGGGAGCCTCGTCTTCATCGAAGCTTTTCTGTTCCTTTTCCACCATCATAGCGGAGCTGACAAACGTAGCCTCCGTCCCCACCATGGTCGAGAAGAAGCGGTCCACTGCTTCGATGACCAAGGCCTCAAGGCGTTCTCCAGAGATTTTTTCAGGTAGGGCGGTCGTTTTCATGCTTTAGGCAGAATCGGGACAGGTTGGAATTCGTTGGAAAGTAGACTCTAAGTGACTTGTGTAGGTATATCGGCTCAGGCCTGCTAAATTTGAGTCTCTGCTGCAAAATTCTCCAGTAATGCCTCAAACGGTGGCATAGGCCTCCGGCAAGAGCGGCATCGAGGGTAGCTCCAACATCAGTTCCACCTGCCGCGGGATACGCTTCAACAGCGGATCGAGCGCGCTCAGCAGCTCGGCCGGGGCGAGCGACATCTCCACATCGCACGTTTTCAAGACCTGCCAGGCGCTGGCATGGACAAACGCATCGGTCCCATCTTCCTGCAAGTAGCCGCGGAAGCCGAACGACATGCCGGCGTTGAGTGCATCCGCCAGTTGGGCCATCGAGGCCACAATCCGGGCCAGGTGCCCCTCCGCCTGCTCGGGCCGTTGAAAGTCGCGGGCGGAGGCGACGAGGGCGGCCGGGGCCTGGTTTTCCATCAGCCAGCGGAAGGCCGTTTCCTCGGCCGATTCGGCAAAAATCCGGTAAGCACCCTCCATAAAGGCCGTCATGCTGGCCTGCGCCTGTGCGAGCAGCACTGCATAGCGCACCGGTTGGGTCGTAGCCCACAGCCACTGGCCCAGCAAGGGCATCAGGCCGGCCAGCGGCACCTCGCGGGCCAGCGGCAGCTTACGGCTCAACTCCCAATAGAGGATGACGTTGGCGAGGGTGTATTTGGCCAGCGGGCGCAGGTCGAGCGGGTTGTGCAGGCGTCGCGCCTCGTCTTGCCAGTAGCTCAGCAGCATGGCGGCGAGCAAAGGCGCGGCTCCAAAGATATCGAGCGCTTTTTTTAAGGCCCGCGCGCCCGAGACGCGGTCGTTTTCCGTCGAGACGATTCGCCCAAGGTGCACTGGAAGACCCGGGATCTGCGACAGGAAGTCGAGCGTGTTTTCTTCACTCAGCGGGCGGTGGAGCCAAGGGCGCAGGCTGGGGCCGAGGTAGCGCTGGCCCGGGGGCAAGGTTGCGGCATCCCAACGGGCAGGGGGTATTTGCGCGTGCGTGATGAGCCGGGCAAAATCGTGAAAAGGCGCGTGCGTCATCTGCTGCCACGCTTCGCGGGCGGCATTGCGCGCCTGCCGCGTCCATTCCTGTTTGCGGACTTCGCGGCGGGCGGCCCCAACGGCCTCCTTCTGACTGATGCTCTCCCCGAGGTCCTTGTCGCTTTGGATCTGGAAGTGGACGGCAAAGCGATGCTGCATCAGCTTGGCGATCACCTCCGCCTGGCGCAGCGCGGTCAGCGAAAGATTGAGATCTTCCTCCAGCAAGTGCCTTTGCAGACGGTCGGTGAGGTCGTCGAGCGCGGAGACCCCGAGCACGCGGGAGATGCTGGTAAACTTCTCCAGGTAAGACGTGCTCTTGCGCATCCGGGTGGTGCCGATAGCGCCCTTGAGGCTGTGCACCACATCCAGGATCGTCTCGGCGTTGAGGTGGAGCATCCGGTAATACTCATCCTCGTCGAGGTCCAGGCGATGGCAGACGTGCTCCACCGGCTCGAACAGCTTGTCGCGCCACGAAAAATTCAATGCCTTGTCCAGCTCTTCCATCACGCGGCCCTTCACGTAAGGCTTCACGAGGATGTTCTGGACGCCCATCTTCAGGTATTTGATGACGGAGCCGCGGTCGGAAGTGGCGGTGTAGACAAGCACGGGCAGCTCGCGAAAGATGGGATCACTGCGCAAGTCGCGCAAAAACTGCCACCCGAATTCCTCACCTAACACATTGTCGAGCACCACCATGTCGACATTGATCGTTGCCTGCAGCAGCTGCCAGCCGCCCAAAACGGTATCGGCAAAGCATGCCTGGTGCGCGGCACCCTCAAGAAACCGCTTGAGGAGCGTCCGCGCCAGAAGATCGTCTTCGACAATCAGAACGGTGGCCATCTGAGGAGATAGATCGGCAAACCTGACGATTTTTTACAAGCCAATCCTCTATTTATTCAATAACCAACCCCTCATCCCGGTATTGGTTGATTTTGTTACGCAATGTCCGGGTAGAAATTTTCAGCATTTCGGCAGCCTTGGCGCGATTGCCTTCCGTCACCTCCAAAGCTTTGAGGATCTGGCGGCGTTCCAGATCTTCGAGGCTCATCAGCTCGCCGCTGTCAGTTTCTGGCGAAGGCGTGGCGGCGGCCCGAGGCGTCACCGGCTTTTCGTCTGCCGCCTCGTCGTCGTCATCGCCGAAGTCGAGCGGGTCGGGCATCGTGGGCACGGTACGGCTCGGCTCCGGGGGAGGCATCTGGGCCGGGGGCGGTGCGTAGTGCTGAGGGGGCGGAGTCTGCGGATACTGCGGGTAACCGGCATTGGGCGGCATGTAGCCGGGGTAGGGGAAGCCGTAGCCCGGGGGTGGTTGGCTGCCCGCCGCAAATGTGCCGCCATTGACGATCGGGGGTGTATCGCCGACGCCATGCGGGTAGCCGCCGTAGACGCCTGCCGGCGGGTAGCCGCCAGCAGGAGGCGCCCCGTAGGGCGAAGGTGCCGCTTGGCGAGGGCGGGGCAAATGGAGGGAAATGACTTCGATCGGCTGGTTCGGCTCGGTCAGGATCACCGCCCGCTCGATCGTATTGTGCAGCTCGCGCACATTGCCGGGCCACGGGTGCTGCATCAGGCGCTGCTCCGCATCCGGCGTAAAGCCCTTGCCTGCCTGCCGGTGCTTTTGGGCAAAGCGTTGGGCAAAGGACCGGGCGAGCAGCAGGATGTCTTCACCCCGCTCGCGTAACGAAGGCACATCGATGGGGAACACGCTCAGCCGGTAATAAAGGTCTTCGCGGAATTCGCCGCGCCGCACCGCCTCCAGCAGGTCGCGGTTGGTGGTGGCGATCACGCGCACCTTCACGGAGATCGTTTTTGTGCCGCCGACACGCTCGAATTCACGCTCCTGCAAAACGCGCAAAAGCTTGGCCTGGATGCGCGGGGAAATTTCGCCGATTTCGTCGAGCAGGATCGTGCCGCCGTCGGCGAGTTCGAAGCGACCCGGCTTGCGGGCGGCGGCGCCGGTAAAGGCGCCCTTTTCGTGCCCGAAAAATTCGCTCTCGATCAGGCTCTCGGAGATGGCCGCGCAATTGACCTTAATAAAAGGCCGGTCCGCCAGATTGCTCAGGCGGTGCAGCTCGTTGGCCACCAGCTCCTTGCCGGTGCCGTTTTCGCCCAGCACCAGCACGGTGGCCTCGGTCGCGGCAACCTTGCGGATCACCTTCTTCAGCTGCAGCACGGCGGGCGACTGGCCGAGCAGCTCGCTCTTCGGGTTCAGCTCCTTGGTGTAATACTGGTTGACGCGGACGAGCTGGTCGTAATTTTCCGCACGCTTGAGCGCGACGTCGATCTGCTCCAGCGAAAACGGCTTCACGATGTAGTCGAAGGCCCCCTGGCGCATACACTGGAGTGCGCCGTCGAGCGTGGCATAGCCCGACATCATGACCGTGAAGGCGCTGGACGAAGCCGTCTGTTTCACGTCTCCCAGCAAGTCCGAGCCCATCCCGTCGGGCAAACGCTCGTCGAGCAGGATCAGGTCGAAAGCGTCTTGCTGCAGGATCTTGAGCGCGTCGGCAATATTCTCCGCGTTGGCGACCTTGTAGTGCTGCTTTTGCAGGTGGGCCGTCAAGGTCTTGCGGATGATCAGGTCGTCATCGACCACCAATATCTTTTCGAATGCCATCGCGCCAAGGGGTAGGTTAGCCGGTAGTGCTGAGACCGCGCTGCCAGGCCATGAAAACGTGCTGCCCCGTGGCCTCGACATGAGGCCGCAAGGCATACTCGCTACCCGCAATTTGCAGGAAAGATCGGTCGAGGTCCAGCGCAGGCATCAACAAGCGCACTTCAAACGTCTGTGCGTTGTCGTCTCGGGCCGGGTGATGGCGGATGACCACGCGTAGGGAAGAGGTGCCCATCCCGGCCGGGTGCGGCCAGCTGAGGCGCAAAGTCGCCTCGTGGCGGGCAAAGTCGAAAAACCGTTGCCGCTCGATCTGCTGCCCCAGCTCACTGTCGGGGTCGAGGTAAGCCTCCAGCAGATGCCGCTCCAGCAAATCGATGTAGAGTACCTCGTTCAGCAACATAACTCCCTCCAAGCTAAAGGACTTTGTGGCCGCTTTTCAACGACGCCCTTGCACCAAAGGGATACTTTTTTGCCGGGCGTCGTGGAGAGGGTGGCAGCCACACCTCTACCCGAGCACGACCGACTTGGTGCCCTGCGGCATGCGCAAGGTCATCTTGCCGGTGCCGATCTCGAGGTGCACGCTGCGGTTGGCGTTGCCGCCGACGGACGAATACTTGGGCTGGATACCCTCGTGCGCCAGGATCTGGCGGGTGGCCGCCACATTGCGTTCGCCGATCTTGAAGAGGTCGTTGTCCTGATTGAGCGTCAGCGCGCCGCCGCCGATAAAGACGACCATGCGGCCGGGGCGTGCGCCGAGAGACACCAGGTTCTTCAGGAACTGCGGGATGCCCGTGTCGGCAAAAACGGCCGGGTGCTGGCGGGCGCGCTCGGGGGAGAGTTTGCTCTCCGGCAGCATCAAGTGCAGGATGCCCCCCGTCTGGACCGCCGGATCGTAAGCGATCACGCCGACGCAGGAACCCAGCGCATAGGTGCTGATCGTGATGTAGGCGCGATTCGAGACGGCCATGTCACCGACGCCAACAACGATCCGTTCGGAGAGGAGCGACCCAAGGCTGGGGGCGCCTCCGTTGTTGGCAGGGTTGGTGGGCGTTGCTACCGAAGAAACAGACATGGAAGGCAATAAAGTTAGGCGTGAATATCGACCGTTTTCAGCACTTCTTGGCGGGAAAGTGCCGGATTTTGTTCCCATTGGGCCGCGAGAGCCTGCAGCTCTTGCCATTGGTCGGCTTGCGCCGCCAGCGCGGAGCCTGAAGTCAACTCCAGGCTATGCTGCCCGTCGGTCAGGCTCCAGGAGCCGCCCGGGGCGTTGGGAGGAGATAAAGTAAGGTTGGAGCCGTCGCCGCTCGCCCCCGACTGGAGGAAGGCTGCGCGCAACTGGGCCATCAGCCGGTCGATCAGGTTCTGAAGATCCTCCACACTCTGCACCCCCTCGTCGGCCAGAAGCCGCGCGAGCGGGCTTTCCGGCTGGCTGGCTTGTTGGGCTTCGAGCAGGCGGGCAAATTCGGCGGCATCGGCCTTGCGGCTGGAAGAGCCGATGGAGGCGATGCCGTCGACCACCTTCTCGGCCGCGTAAGTCAGGGTGCTGAACAGAATGGGGTTCATCAGGCAAGGCTCCTTACATGCGCACGACGTCTTCCTCGGCGATCAGCTTGTCGATATCCAGCAAGGTCTTCACCTCCTGGTCGATCTTGGCGATGCCGTGGATGTACTCGTTCTTGCGGGTGGTGCCCAGCTCCGGGTTCTTTTCGATATGGTCGCCGGAGATGGTGGTGACTTCTTCCACCGCATCCACGATCAGGCCGACGGAGACTTGCTCGTCGCCCCGGATATTGACCTGCACGACGACGATGCACGTGCGCTCGTCTTCGATGCCCTTGGGCAGGGCAAACTTCAGGCGCATGTCGATCACGGGGATGATCTTGCCGCGAAGGTTGATAACGCCACGTGTGTAGTGCGGCATTTGCGGCACCGGCGTGATCTTTTGGAGGCGGATGATCTCGCGGATCTTCAGCACCGCGATGCCATAAGATTCATCGCAGAGGCGGAAGGTGAGAAATTTGCCACCTTGAAAAACTTTTTTCTTTTCCGTGGGTGCTACGTCCGTGGTCGGCATGGGAGCAATCGTGTTAGCAGGTGATAAACCGGGTGATAGTCTCTATATCGGTTGAGCCCTTGGCGCCTTGAGACCGACAACGTGATTTTCCACGCTTAAATCTTGTTCAGAATGAGGGTCTTAATTGTAAACAATCAGGCGGTGGTTGAGTTCGCAGGCCTCATTGATGTCGCGCACCTTTTTGATCAGATGCTGATCCAGCGTCTTGCCGGCAGGGATCAGCAGCAGGCCGGCGGCGCTGTAGACATCCTTGGCCAAAACCATGCCGGTGCGCAGCTCCGCCGGGCTCAACTCCCGCAAAGTGCGGGGCAGGCGGGCCGGGCGGGTGGCCTCGACAAAGATTTGCACCGCCTCCGGAGCAAAGCGCGCGCCAGACTCGTCCAGAATCATCGCCAGGGCATCTTCGCGTGAAAGCCCGCACTCCACGTAAAAGACGGCCACCTGCAGGAACCGCGCGGGGCGGGGGATCAGGTTGCCCGCCAGCCCATCGGGAAAGCCCTTGCCGTCCCAACGCTCGTACTGGGCACGAATGGTCACGCCCACGTCCTTGAGGTGGTCGACAAACGACGCTAGAGACTGGGCATAAATAGGCGTGTGCTCAATCCGCGTCACCTCGTCGTCCGTTAGCTCCCCCCGACGATTGCGGAAGCGCAGGATCAAGTCGCGATGGACGCTGAGCATCCCGATGTTCTTGAGCCATGCACTGACCTTGAGCGTATGGGCATCGGCATCGGGGAAGTTGGGATGCTCGATCATGCGCTGGCACAGCTCGGCAATGGTGCGCGTCTCCTCGGCCAGCAGCGGGTTGAAGCTGTCGAGCAGCTTCAGGTAAAGCTGGAGCGACTTGTCGAAATTGTTGCTCAGCGCCAGGTGCGCGGCATCCAGCTCCTTGTGGATGCCCTTCAGCTCCTCGTATTTCTCCTCCAGCTTGGCGTTGGTTTCCGTCAACGTGTCGTTGAGCTGCAGGGCGTCTTCCTGCAGGCGTTGGTTGGCGGTAATGAGGGTGTAGCGCTGCTGGGCGTTGTGGAGGGTGGCAATGATCTCCTCCCGGATCCAGGGCTTGGCCACGAAGCGGAAGATCTCGCCTTCGTTGACGGCCTGGATGATGGTGTTGAGCGTCAACACCCCCGTGATGAGGATGCGGGAGGCGTTGGGCTGCAGGCGCTTGGCATGCTCGAAAAATTCGAGCCCTGTCATCTCCGGCATACGCTGGTCGGAGATGATGATCGAAAACTCGCGCTCTTCCATCAGCTTGATGGCATCGTGCGGGCGATCGGCCGTGACGACCTCGTATCCTTCCGGCGCCACCGTTTCCCGCAGGGCGATCAGAATGATTTTGTCGTCATCGAGGATGAGGACTGAACGCAGCTCTTTCATGGGGTAGGGCGGCTAGCCTAGGAGATCAAGGATTTGCATGACGAGGCGGCGGTGATTGCCGCCCGGGGGTATGGTGAGGTCGAGCAGGTGCTCAAATTCGGCAGGCAACTGGTCGTCGTCGTGCGCCGGGTGCACGTGCACCATGGGCAGAGACGGATAATTGGCCTCTACGTGGCGTGCAAGCTCTTGCATCGCTGGCGTGAAACGCGGCCCCAGGAGTACGAGCAGATTGTGCCGCGACGTCACATCGGGCAGGTAGCGCAAGAGGCGGCTGGCCTGCTGGAAGGAAATGACTTCGCAGCCCTGCTGGCGCAGCTGGTCGGTGAAGTCCGCCGCATCGGCCTGCTGGAAGATGATCACCGTGCGCCGCTCGGACTGGCCGCGCTCGTGTTTGCCGCCCACGCTGCTGAGCGATTCGGTAAAGTCGGCCGTGGGCAGAAACAGGCGGATCGTGGTGCCCATATGCTGCTCGCTCTGGATTGTGATCTCGCCCCCATGGTCCTGGATAAAAATGCGGGTATTGTAGAGCCCGAGGCCCGAACCCTTGGAAATTTCCTTCGTCGTATAATACGGGTTGAAGACGTGGGGCAGGTTTTCCGGTGGGATGCCGTGGCCCTGATCGGCGATCTCGATCAGCGCCCCGTCCTTGGGGCAGACGAAGCCGGCAGGCGCTTCGCCATCGATCACCTGGCCCGTCTCCGCCGGCAACATGCGGATGGTAATGGTGCCGTCGTGCGGGCTCGCGTCGCGGCTATTGATCACGAGGTTGAGCACCATCTGGCGGAAGGCGACCTCGTCGAGGTAGACGGGGATATCCTGCTCGGTGATCTGGGTCTCGATATGCATGTGCTTGGGCAGCACGATGCGGACAAGCTCGATCTGGTCGCGTACCAACTCACGCAAGTTGTGGTAATTGCGTCGCCCAGCCTCCTCGCGATTGAGGTCGATCATGCGCTGCACGATCTTCTGGGCTTCGAGGGCATTCTTGCGGATCATCGTCATCCCCTCGTGCCACGGGTGCGCACGGTCCATCGTGCGGCAATACAGCTCGCTGAGGGTGCCGATCCCCGTCATGCTGTTCTTGAAGTCGTGCAGCAGACCGCTGGTGAGGGTGGCGAGGCTTTCCTTCCAGCCCGCGCTGGAGAGGCGCTTTTCCGCCACTGCCTGGCGGGTGATGTCGAGCCACACCCCTTCGTATCCCAGCAGCAGCCCGTTGGCCGACTTTACGGCCGAGCGATAGTCCTGCAGGTAGATGATCTGGCCGGTGTGGGGCAGTTTGAGCCGATACGTCAGCGTAAAGCGCTCACCCGTCTGCGAGCCTTTCTGGACTTCATGCAGGTAAAAATCGCGATCCTTCTCGTAGATCAGGTCGAGGAACGAACTGCCGCTACGCTGGAGCAGGCTCACATCGAGTCCGAAGATCTCGCGCAAGCTCGGGTCGAGATACGAGAACGAAAGATCCGCCCGCTGCTGATACATGAAGCCCGGGAAGTGGTGGCTGTAGATCTTGATCTTGTTTTCCGACTTTTTCAGCCGCATGAAGAGCGTAGCCGACCACTGGTCGCCTTCCGGGATCTCCTGCAGCCCTGCGTCGGCCACCGCCTGGGCGGAACCGAGGGCAGGCATCAACGAACAACAAATCAAATCTCCGGCCCGCAATGCCTGCAGGCGCATGCCGTAAGGGCTCGGCGGCGGGCCCGGCTCCCAAGGCAGGAAGGTCGAGTTGCTCTCACCTTGAAAAAACGAAGGGCCCGGAACTTGCCATTCCGGGTTGATGCTTTTGAAGACTTGTTCCAGCGTCGGGGCCGCCTGCTCACCTCCGAAAGCCGGAAGCAAGACAGGGTCGAGCTTCACGACTTGCAGATCCTGATCTACTACGAATTGCAGCGGATCGTAGTGGACGGAATCAGACACTGGAGACTTCATGTTCGGTAGGCGGGGAGGTGCGGCGACGGGTGCGAGTGGCTTCCTGCAGGAAGGCAGCCATTTGATGGAGAGGGAGCACGCGCTGGGCGGCTCCGACCTCTTTGGCAGCCCGGGGCATACCGTAAACTACTGAGGTCGCTTCATCTTGAGCGAACGTTATCGCACCGCGGCGGCGCAAGGCAAGCAAACCTTCCGCCCCGTCTCGGCCCATGCCCGTTAGCACGCCGGCAATGGCATGCATGCCCGCCGTCTGCGCGCCGCTCTTCATCAGCAGGTCGACGGCTGGGCGCTGGTGCCATACACGCGGCCCGTCGTCGAGCTTTACGCGGTAGCCGCCCGCCGCAGCGTGCACCGTCATGTGGTAATTACCGGGTGCGACGAGCACGTGGCCGGGCTGGCACACGTCGCCGTGACGCGCCTCCTTTACCCGCAGCTTGCAAAGGCTGTCGAGACGGTTGGCAAAACTGGCGGAAAAATAGGCCGGGATATGCTGCACGATCAGGATCGGCGGCATGTCGGCCGGCAAGTCGACCAGCACGTTTTTCAGCGCTTCGGTGCCGCCGGTGGAGGCGCCGAGCAGGATGAGCGCCTTCGGGTCGAGGTGCGAGCAGTCGACCTGCTCCTTGGTCTGCGGTTTTTGCGAAAAGGCGGTAGCGGGTTGGCTGTTTTTAATGGCAGCCACCGGGGAAGGGGCCTTGCCAGCCTCGATGGCGGCATCCACATGCTTGCGGAAGCTCGCGCTGCGACCGGCCAAGGCAGCAGCCTTCAGCTTGTAAATGAGGATCGGCGCCAGGTCTTGCAGCTCGCGCGGGCTGCGCGGCTTGCCGAGCACTTCGATCGCCCCGCGCTGCATCGCCTCCCAGGCGACGTGCGAGCCCTGCTGGCTCAGCGAGCTAAAGATCACGACCGGCATCGGGCGCTCGCGCATGATGATGCTGAGGAAGCTCAGCCCGTCCATGCGCGGCATTTCCAGGTCGAGCAGCAACACTTCAGGGTCGAGCTTCAGGATCTGGTCGCGGGCCTGATAAGGGTTCTCGGCGGTGCCGACGACTTCGAGCTCCGGGTCGCGGCGCAGCATTTGAGCCACGGAAGACCGGATGACGGCCGAGTCGTCGCAGAGCAGAACGCGGATGGGGGAGGAGAGATCAGCCATGGGTCTTCTGATGGATGGAGGGGCGCAGAACTTTCAGGGCCTGAACACTGTGGCCCAGCGATTCGCTTTGGCCGGTAATGAGGTAGCCGCCGGGGCGAATCCACGGGAGGATGCGTTGGATCAAGTCTACCTGAGTATCACGGTCGAAGTAGATCATGACGTTTCGGAGAAACACCATATCAAACGGCTCGCGCCATGGGTAGTTGGAAAACAGGTTGAGGTGCTGAAATTGAATGCGCTGGCGCAACTGGGGGCGCGCCTGGAAGTGCGGCTCTTCATCGCGCCCACGCGACGGGGTGAAGTAACGCTTGATCACCTCCAGCGGCATCGATTGCAGGCGCGAGGCGGGATAGATGCCCTCCTTCGCCTTGTTCAGGACCTTGGTCGAGATGTCGGTAGCGATCACCTCGAAGTTCTCGTGCGAACCCATTGGGAGGGTTTCAGCCAAGGTGATGGCGATGGAGTAGGGCTCTTCACCGCTCGAACACGCCGCGCTCCATACTCGAAGCGGCCGGCGCCCGTGGTGCTTGATGTGCTCCGGCACGACCTGGGAGGCCATGAACTCGAAGTGCAGCACCTCGCGGAAGAAAAACGTGTGATTGGTCGAAATCGCGTCGACGAAATTAGTCAGTTCCTCGCTGCCCGCCTTACTGGTGATAAAGTTGTAGTAGTCGCTGAAGCGCGTCATGCCTAACGCACGGAGGCGCTTGGACAGCCGGGCTGTGACCAGCTCTTTCTTGTGGGGGCCGAGGTTGATGCGTGCGAGCCGGTAAATAGCTTCGCTAAAACGGTCGTATTCCTCCTGACTGAGAGGACCGATGCTGAATGAAGATGTGACCGCGGGCTGACGTGCCATGCAGGTATAAATTCGGCTTAAGCACCTGAGGTTTTAGGGGCATTATGTGGAATACGTAGATTACTTTACGAGGTGGGTGTAACCCCGCTCGCCGAGCTGCGGAAAAACTTTCCGGGCAGGTCGTGGAGAAAGTTCCTAAAGATTTTCAAGACGTTGGTTTTCAAGTTTTTAAGTTGTGTGATCGCGGAACTGGTATTGCCCTTGCTCAATGACGGCCATGCTCGAATCCATCGCCAACCAGCCCAATCTTGCCGCCGCCCGCGTCTGGCTCGACGCCACGGCGATGCGGCAACAGGCGCTGGCGGCCAACCTCGCGAATGCCTCGACGCCGGGCTACAAGCGGGTCGACCTCAATTCGGACTTCGAGGCCAACTTCCGTCGTGAACTCCAGTCGGGCCAGTTGGGCAACGGGCAGAATTTTCCGCTCTCGGTCGAGACCGACACCAGCGCCCGTGCGGTGGGCCCCGATGGCAACAACGTCGCCATCGAAGAAGAAATGCAGGCCATCAACGAAAACGCCCTGCGCTATCAGTTCATGACTCAATACGTCAGCACCTCGCTGAAGCACCTCGAGACCGCCATCACCGGCCGCGTCCAGCCGAGCTGAACCGTAAACCCGCCGCTTTAAACCATGGAACTCATCCCCGCCGCCCGCTACACCACCGATGCCCTGCAAGCCCACCGCCTGCAGATGGACGTCGTGGCGCAGAACCTGGCCAACGCGCAAACCACGCGCGATGTGGATGGGCAACCCTACCAGCGCCGTCAGGTCGTCTTCGAGAGCTACCTGCCCAAGATCGGCGGCATGGAGCCGCAAAACACCTCCCGCAGCGTGCGCGTCTCCGAGGTCTCGGTCGACAACACCCCCGGCGAGCGCGTCTACATGCCCAACCACCCGCACGCCGACGACAACGGCATGGTGGCGCTCCCCAACGTGAAAACCGCCATGGAGATGGTCGACCTCATCAACGTCTCCCGCGCCTACGAAGCCAACCTCAGCGTGATCCGCACCTCCCGCCAGATGGCCCTCCAGGCCATGCAAATCTAGCCCTTTCGTCCTGACCCATGGCCGCCATTCCCTCCATTTCCGCCCTCAACCCTTCGCTCCTCACCCGGCTGGACCCCCAGCGCGCGATGGAGCAGGCGCGCCAGCTCCAAGGGCCCACCGCCGGCCTGCCCGGGCTCGATAAGGCCGGTGCCAACTTCGACGCCCAGGACTGGATGTCGAAGCTCAACACTGCGACCCAGCGCCCGACCGATGCCCCGTGGAAAAACGACGGCGTCGAAGGAGCGGCTCGCAGCGGACTGCCCAATCTTTCCGGCGCCCCGGCCCTCGGGGTGGAAAATCTTGCCCGCGACTTCGTGCGCGCCGTCGACCAGAAGCAGGACGTGGCCTCTCACGAGGTGCGCCAGCTGATGACGGGCGAGAGCACCAACCTCCACCAGGCCATGATCAGCATGCGCGAGTCGGGCCTGGCCTTCACCATGATGGTCGAAGTCCGAAACAAGTTGGTGGAATCATTTCAAGAACTGATGCGGATGCAGGTCTAGCCCACCCCTAGCGGCGAAGTATACCCATGAACAACATACTCCAGCAGTTTACACAGTTTTGGAAGGAGCTCGGGACCAACCAGAAGGTATCGGTCATCCTCTCCGCCTTGTTCATCGTCGGCGTGATGGGCGCGCTGCTCTGGTGGTCGGGCCGACCCCAGATGAGCCTGCTCTACGGCGAGCTCGACAACGAAGACCTCTCCGCCATCGCCAAGGTCGTGCAAGACAATGGCGTGAAGTACGAGCTGCGCGGCAACTCCGTCTACGTGCCCCGCGAAGCCCTTTCCCAGCTGCGGATGGACTTGGCCTCGCAAGGCCTCCCCCAGGGCGGCGGCGTGGGCTTCGAGATCTTCGACCGCGGCAACTTTGGCATCAGCGACTTTGTGCAGCGCACCAACTACATGCGCGCCATCCAGGGCGAGCTCGGCCGCACGATCACGCAGATCAACGGCATCCGCTCCGCCCGCGTGATGATCGTGCAGCCCGAAAGCCGCCTCGTCGTGACGCCCACCGGCTCCAAGCCCACTGCATCCGTCTTTGTCGAAACCGGCGGCAAGCCGCTGCCGCTCGACGCCGTCAACTCCATCCGCTTCCTCGTCGCCAACGCCGTCGAAGGCCTCAACGTCGACGACGTCGCAGTGGTCGACAACCGGGGCAACGTGCTGAGCGAATCCCTCCGCACCGACGAAGGCCTGGCCGAAGTCAGCGGGCAGCTCAAGTTCCGCCGCGAGATCGAGCGCTACTACGGCCAGAAGGTCGAGACCATGCTCAGCCCGGTGGTCGGGGTAGGGGGCGTCGTCGCCCGCGTATCCGTCGAAGTCAATACCGACTCGGCCACCCGCACCGAAGTGATTTACGACCCCGAAAGCGCCGTCGTCCGCCAGGAGACCGCGAGCGAAAACACCAACCAGAGCAGCGAATCGCGCCCCACTCAAGGGGCCGGTGTGGCCGCCAACCTGCCGGAAAATGCCGGTGGCGCCCCTGCCGGCGGCAACGAAGCCGTCAGCAGCAACAACGAAAGCCGCAAGGAACGCTCCGCCTCTTACGAGATCAATTCGACCCGCGTCGAAGTGATCCAGGCCCCTGGCACGATTCAGCGCCTCACTGCGGCGGTGGTCGTGGCCCAGCGCCTTGGCGAAGACGGAGCCCCTGTGGTGCGCACGCCGGAAGAAATTTCCCGTCTGCAGCGCATGGTCGGCAACGCCCTCGGCATCGCGCCCGATCAACGCATCGAAGACCTCGTGACGGTGCAGGAAATGCCCTTTATGGTCGTCGACACCGGCGAGGAGCAATCGCCCGGGCTGATCGAAATGGCCTTCCAATACCAGGAATTTATCCGCAACTTCCTTGCGTTGGGCGTCGCAATCGTAATGTTTGGTATCTTCCTCCGTTTACTTCAGCGCCAGAAGACCGATTTCGAAGTCATGACGCCCGTGCCCACCCAGGCCGCCTCCTCTTCGGAGCCGCGCGACGTGACCCCGAAACTGACGCCGGAGCTGCTCAACGAGCTGATCCAGTCCAAACCGCAAAACGTCAGCCTCGCGCTCAAGAACTGGGTGAGCGAAGGGCAGAACAAGGCCTAGGTGCCCGCCAACCGGAGCGCATAGAACATGAGCGACGCCATCCAGGATATTAAATACGAAGGCCTGAACCGCTTCCAGAAGCTGGCTCTGTTCCTCATCGTGATCGGGCCCGAGCAGGCCGCGCAGATCCTCCAGCAGTTCGACGAGTTCGAAATCGAGATGATCGTGCGCGAGATCGCGAACTTCCGCATCATCGGCGAGGACGTGCAACGCATGGCCATCGACGAGTTTTCGGAGATCATCGGCACCAGCTTCGGCGCCATCCTCGGCGGCACGCCCTTTGCCCAGAAGGCCCTCGAAATGGCCAAGGGCGATTACAAGGCCTCGACGCTCATGGGCCGCATCGCCCCCCTCAGCACCTCCACCGAGGTGATGAGCGAGTTGAGCGAGATGGACACCCGGATGATCTACAACCTCATCCGCAACGAGCAGCCGCAGACGCTCGCCTTCGTCATGTCTTACCTCAGCTCCAAGAAAGCCTCCGAGGTGCTCATGATGGTGCCGCAGGAGACGCGCGAAGAAGTCATCGAGCGCATTGGGACGATGGACAAGACCACGCCCGACAACGTGCAGAAGGTGATCGAAAACATCCGCCGCCACGCCAGCCAGAAGGAGCCGACCAGCGGCATGAGCCAAAGCGGCGGCGTCCGCGCGGTGGCCGACCTGCTCAACCTGCTCGACAAGAACCTTTCCAAGACGCTGCTCACCAAGCTCTCCGAGCGCAACCCGAACCTCGGGCAGGCGATCCAGCGCAAGATGTTCTCCTTCGACAACCTCATCTCGCTCTCCCAGCGCGACCTCCAGCGCGTCATGCGCGAGATCGAGAGCAACGACCTGGTGGTGGCGCTCAAGGCGGCCAACAAGCCGCTGCAGCAGGCCCTGCTCGGTGCGGTTTCCAAGCGCGCGGCCGAGACGCTGATGGAAGAAATGGACATGCTCGGGCCGGTGCGCCTGAAGGAAGTCGAAGCCGCGCAAGACCGCATCATCCAGACGGTGCGCCAGCTCGAAGAAGAAGGCGAAATCACGATCGACGGAGGAGGCGGCGATGTCCTCGTCTAGCGTGCACCATTTCGACCTCCGGCTGTCGCGCCCCGTGCGCGCGGTCCAGTTCGTTCGCTTCGGGCCGCCTCCCGTCGATGCCGACGTGCACGAGAAGGCCGTGGCGGAAGCTTACGAGCGCGGCAAACGCGCGGCGGAGCAGAATTTCCACGCCCAGATGAGCAGCCAGCGCGAAGACGTGCTCGACTTCCAGCGCAACGTGCTGGAACGCCTCGAGCGCGAAGTCGGCCAGTTGCTCGCCGGGACCGCCGACCGCTTGCCGTCGCTCGTCTTCTCCCTCGTCGAGAAAGTGCTCGAAGGAATGCAATTCGACGGCCCCATGCTGGAGAGCGCCATTGCCAACCTGCTGGCCGAGATGCAACCGGCGGAAGGCGAACGAGTCGAGGTGCGCCTCAACCCGCAGGACCTCGAGCGCCTGACCGAGCACCTCGAAAACGCCGGCACCCTCAATCTCAACTACCTCGACCTGCGCGACGACGACCGCTTGCGCCCCGGCGACATGACCGTACACAGCCGTTTCGGCCTCGTCGACGCCCGCCTCGATACCCGCCTCGCGCGCCTCTGGAAGGAGATCCACGCCGGATGAACCTGATGGACCGCATGGACTGGCTCGAAGGCCGCGTCCGCAAAGCCACCACGGTAGAGCGCTCCGGCCGGGTCGTCGAAGTGCGCGGCCTGATCATCGAGTCCGAAGGCCCCGAAGCCGGGGTCGGCGACATCATCGAGATCCAGTCCGACCAGCGCGACCACCGCATTGTGGCCGAAGTGGTCGGGTTTCGCGGCAATCGCCTCTTGTTGATGCCCTACTGGGCCACGCAGCACATCCACCCCGGTTGCCGCACCGTGGCGGCCGAGGGCCAATCGCATGTGCCCGTCGGCCCCGCACTCGTAGGCCGCGTGATCGACGGCCTGGGCCGCCCGATGGATGGCAAGGGCCCACTCGATGCTGCCGACCACGTGCCCCTGCATCGCGACCCCCCCAATGCGATGTTGCGCCAGCCCATCCGCGAATCCTTTACCACCGGCGTGCGTGCCATCGACCTGTTTACGCCCGTCGGGGTGGGGCAGCGTCTCGGCGTTTTTGCCGGCTCCGGCGTCGGTAAGTCCACCCTCATGGGCATGATCGCCCGCGGCGCGCAGGCCGATATCAACGTCGTCTGCCTCGTGGGTGAACGTGGCCGCGAATTGCGCGAATTTATCGAAAACGACCTCGGCGAAGAAGGCCTCGCCCGTAGCGTCGTCGTCGTTTCGACCTCCGACCAGGCTGCGCCTTTGCGCCTGCGGGCCGCATTCCTCGCCACGGCCATTGCCGAGTATTTCCGCGATCAAGGGGCCAGCGTCATGATGTTGATGGACTCGCTGACCCGCTTTGCCATGGCACAACGCGAGATCGGCCTGGCCGTCGGTGAACCGCCCGCCAGCCGCGGCTACACGCCCAGCGTTTTTGCCCAGCTTCCCCGCCTGCTCGAACGCACCGGCCAGGGTGAACACGGCTCCATTACTGCCCTTTACACCGTGCTCGTCGAAGGTGACGACATGAACGAGCCGGTGGCCGACACCGTGCGCGGTATCCTCGACGGTCACTTGCTGCTCAGCCGGGAGCTGGCCACGGCCAATCACTACCCGGCCATCGACGTGCTCGGCTCGGTCAGCCGCCTCATCCGCGCCGTCTGCAACCAGCAGCAGCAACAGGCGGTAGGCCGCGCGCGCGACCTGCTCTCGCTCTACAAGAAGAACGAAGACATGATCAACCTCGGGGCCTACACCCGGGGGACCAGCCCGCGCCTCGACGAAGCGATTGCCAAACGCGAAGGATTGTTGAAAATCCTCCGCCAGCAACAGCACGAGCACACCGGTCGCGACCAATCCTTTCAACTCCTCTCCGCCGTCCTCGGCGTATGAAGCGCTTCCATTTCAGTCTCCAGGCCCTCATCACCCTGCGCCAGCAAGCGCTGGATCAGGCCATGCAGGCGTTTGGGCAGGCCACGCAGCGCCACGAGGCTGCCTTCCGCGCGGTCGAGCAGGCCCGCCAGCAGCAGCAAGACGCCAGCCGCGCCCTGTTGGAGCTGCGCAACCACGGCGGAGTGCCCGTCGGCATGCACCGCCAAGGGCTTGCGGGCCTCCAGGCACGGCAGGAAACCCTCCGCCAGGCCGAGCGCGAACGCATGCAGCGCGCCCAGGAGCTGGAGAAAGCCCGCCAGGCCTATCTCGCCGCCAAGCGCGAGATGGAAGTGGTCGAAAAGCTGAAAGAGCGCCATTACGAACGCTTTTTGCAGGAGCAGGCGCACGCCGAAGAGGTCGAGCGCGAAGACATGGTGCAGATGCTCTATCTACGGCAACAGCAACTCGCCGGAGGTGACGCCCGATGAATTTCCTCAACAATACCTGGGTGCTCGCCATGGTGGGCCTCGTCATCAACCTCGGCGTCGTGATGGGCACGATCTATATGAAGCGCGAGGCCTACCTGCCACACCCCTCCGAAGGTGAAGAAGGCCACGTCGTGAAGCCCGAGAAGAATACTCCCGAGTATTGGACCTTCGAGTTTACCCAGTTCGACGAGATGCGGCGCGAGCTGGATGCCCGCGAAGTCGAAGTCGATAAGCGCGAGCGCGAGCTGGCAGAGCGCAAGGCTGCCATCGCAGCCGAGATGACCGAGCTTTCCGATTTTCGCGCCAGCCTTGCCAACGAGCGCAGCTCGTTGACCAAGATCCTCAAGGAAGTCAGCGCCGAGGAAGAGAAAAATCTCAAGTTTCTCGCCTCCACTTATTCGCAAATGCCACCAGAGCAAGTGGTTCCGATTTTGGCCGAAATGCCCGACGAACAAGTGGTAAAGCTCTTGCTCCAAATGAAGCCAGACACCATTGGGGCCATTTTTGCCGCTATGGTCAACACCGACAACGCTAGCGGTAAACAAGCCCAACGGGTCGCCTACTTCAGCCAGGAGCTGATGCGCTACCGTCGCGCGGGCCGCTAGCTCCCCACAGATCAGTCGCCGGAGCAGAAGCCCCGGCGCCGCACTCACAGCCAGGACCGACACGCCAGAAGGCAGGCGGGACGCCACACACCCCATATACCATGCAGGTATCCAGTATGGCCGGGGCGGGGGCCACTCCCGCAGTTTCCGGCACCCGTTCTTCTCCCAGTCGCAGTGAGTCCGAGGCGGAAGGTTTTGCCGCCTTGATGGCCTTTGGCTGGCTGGGTGAAAACCAGCCGCCTCCGCCACCCACGCCCCGCTTTTCCGGCGGTGACCAGTTGACCGCCTTCGATGGCGAGCGCGAGGTCGCCGAACAGGATGCTCGCCGCCAGCACCCCGGCCAGTCCCGCCAAGGCCTGAGCCAAGGCGAAATGGCGCGCACCCAGCGCGAAACGGCAGCCGGCGGCCAGGCACAACGAATTTCCGAAGCCAAATCCGAGCCTCCGGCTGCGCAAGTGAGTGATGCGCAGTCGGAGGCATTGGTGGCGGAAAAATCCCGGCTCGCGGCCGAAAAAGTCGCCAATCCAGCCACGACCGCCGCTCCCTTGCTGCCGCCCCCCAATATGCGGCAGATGCGCCTGCAAAGCCGCCAGCCCGACGAAGGCTCTGCGCGCAAGGAAGCCACACTTTCGGCCGCCCAGGCAGCGGAAAAGTTTTCCGCCGCCAAAGCCGTAACTCCGGTCGCTTCTGTTGATTCGCATACACAAGATGCAGATAAACAACAGGTAGTAGCTGTCGATGCGCGCGCTGGTATGTCGAGTGCTTCCAGTGAAGGAAGAATGCCTGTAGCCGCCCAGCCGACCCTCGCCTCCACCACTGCCCAAAGCGGCAGCGCTGTGGCCAGCGCGGAGTCGACCTTCACCAACTCCCTCGTCGAGCGCGTCAACCAGATCGTGACTGCGATGGCCCAGAGCCCGCAGCAGCAAGTGATGACACGCCTGAGCCTGGAGGGTGGGGAAGAGATGGGCGTCGTGCTCCGCCTGCGGGATTCCCAGCTCGAAGTCCGCTTCGTCACCCAAAACGCGGACCTCAAGAACACGCTCAACCGCGGCTGGGAACGCGTGCAGAGCAACGGCCAGCGCTACGGCCTCCGTATTTCCTCCCCCGTCTTCGTAGACCCTTCCACCACCGACCTCGCGTCCTGAAGCCATGGACATTTCCACCGCCCTAGCCACCAAAGACACTGCGGCCATCCGCGACGCCATCAACTCGCAGTTGAGCGCCAAGGAAGGCGACAGCATGGGCCAGGAGGACTTCTTTTCCCTCCTCCTCACGCAGCTGACCAACCAGAACCCGCTCGACCCGATGGACAATACCGAGTTCATCGCCCAAATGGCCCAGTTCAGCTCCCTCGAACAGATGGGCGACATGAACAGCCAGATGAGCTCGCTCTCGCAAAGCCAGAGCAGCCTCATCGCCCAGAGCTACATTGGCAAAGACGTGACGGTGCAGGTCGACTCCAGCACCACCCTGCAAGGCAAGATCGACTCCGTGAGCCTTAACAAGGGCGAAGTGAAGGTCCAGATCGAAGGCAAGAGCTACACCCTCGACCAGATCGTCCAGATCCATAACCCCGCCACCTCCACCGAAGCGTAACCATGGCCCTGCTCGCATCCCTCAACAGCGGCGTCTCAGCCCTCAACTCTTTCAGCCGGGGCCTCGAAGTCATCGGCGACAACATCGCCAACGTCAACACCGTCGGCTTCAAGGGCAGCCGGGCCGACTTTGCCGATACCTTCAGCCAATATATGAACCGCACCGCCCTTGCGGGCGGGCAGGTCCAGCCCGCCGCCTCTCAGATCGGCTTTGGCGTCGGGGTCTCGCAGGTCAGCCAGGATTTCGGCCAAGGCTATATCGACCAGACGGGCAAAAGCTCCGACGTGGCGATCGCCGGCAACGGCTTCTTCAAGGTCGTCGATCCCAACTCGGGCAAGGAATACGCCACGCGCCAAGGCGACTTTATCGTCAGCCCCAACGGCAACCTCACCACTTCCGACGGCTTCGAGCTGCAGGGGCTCAGCGGCGGCAGCATCAGCTACCAGGTCTATGCCGACAGCACGGGCCGCCTCGTCTACCGCCCTCTGGCCACCACGCAGCCTACCGCAGGCGTGCAGTCGACCCTCAACGTGAGCCCCGACGACCTTTCGCTGACCAACGGCAACCTCTTCCTCGGCAATACGCCCAGCAACGGCCTCAGCTCGATCCCGCTCTCCAGCACCGGCCAGCCCTTTTCGCTGACTCAAGGCGAGCAGGCCCTCGGTGGCGCGGCTGCGGGCAGCGGCCTGCCGGTCGGCAGCACCTACACGAGCTGGCAAGGTCTCGAAAACGCCATCCTCGGCCAGCGCGTGGGCGAATCCCAATTTGATGCCGCCCTGACGGCCCAGAACGCCGGCGCCGGACTCCAGGTCGGCGGCCAGTCCTACCAGTCGGTCGAAGAACTCCGCGCCGCCCTCAGTGCCGGCACGGTTACGACGACCGAGATCGACACCGCGCTGGCCGGGGCCGACACCACCGGCCTGCAGGCCCGCTACCGCGATGTAGCCCAGCTGCGCACCGCCGTGGAAGAAGGCGTCTTGAGCGCGGCCGACATCAATACCGCCCTCGCGGCCAACCCCGTGACGCTCGACGGCACCGTCTACAACGGCGCGGCCACGGCCGGCTACAGCCAGTTCGACGGGCTCTTCAAGATCAACCCCGACACCGCGACCACCTACACGCTGAGCGACATCAACAGCTTCGCCCCGCAAGTGGTGGACTACGAGATCGACGTCGACGGCAAGCTGGATCTGGTGATGAGCGACGGCCAGCGCTTCGAGCGCGGTGCCGTCCGCCTCCTGCGCTTTACCGACCCCCAGGCGCTCAACCAGCAAGGCAATGGCCTCTATTCCAATTTTGAAGGTGCCGGGCAGCAAGGCGCCTTCCTCGCCAACACGCCGTCACAAGGCAGCAACGGTCAATTGTTGCAAGGACACCTCGAAAGGTCCAATGTCGACCTCACCTCGGAGTTTGCGCGCATGATCACCATGCAACGCAGCTTCCAGGCTGGCTCGCGCATCATCACCGTTTCTGACGAAATCCTGAACGAAGCGGTTAATCTGAAGCGCTAACCGGCGTTACTAGAGCAGAAAGCACCCCAACGTCATGGCCAAGGAACCTAAAGACAAGGACTCGATCGAAGAATTGCCCACGCCGAAGAAAGCGGGCGGGGGTGGGGGCGGCAACCCGTTCATCCCCATCGTAGCGGTCGTCATTCTGCTGCCGCTGCTTTCTTTTGTGATGACGGAGTTCGTCCTGATCCCGCGCCTCAAGGCCGAGTTGGGCGGAGGCGGCGACGCGCATGGCGCGGAAGCCGCTCACGCCGCGCCGGCCAAAAGCAGTGGCGGCGGCCACGGAGGCGGTGGGGGTGGCCATGGCGGCTCTTCGTCCAGCGCCTCGGGCAACATGGTGAAGTTCGACTTGATGAAGACGAACCTCGCCCGCCCCTCGAGCACGCTGATTATCGTCCAGTTTGCCGTTGAGGGTAACGACCCCAGCTTTGCGGGCATGGTCGAGGCCAAGAAGCCCGCGCTGATCGACGCCACGCTCAAGATCCTGAGCCTGCTCACCCTCGTCGACACGCAGACCCCCGGCATCCAGAACATCGTCAAGACCGACCTGATCACCTCCTTCAACCAGATCCTGGGCGGGCCTTACGTGGAAAACCTTTACTTTACGGACTTCGTTACCCAGTAACGCGGCACTCGTTCACCCCGGACTCTCACCATGGCGGAAGAACCTAAAAACCCGAACGAAGAGGACCTGAACTTCGACGAAGAGATGATCAGCGAAGAGGGCGAAGCCGCGTCCATGGATGAAGAGCTGATCAGCGAAGACGAAATTTCCAAGATCCTCAACCAAGGCAGCAGCCGCGAGCCCGAGGCCTCCGAAGACGACGATATCCTCAGCGAGGAAGACCTTCAGGGCATTCTCAGCGGCAGCAGCCGCAGCAGTGGCGGTGGCGACGATGACGACGACCTGATCCACGAGGAGGCGTTTAGCCAGGCCGACGTCGACAGCATCCTCAACCAGACGGACATCGACGCGATCATGGCGGAGGCCGGGACCTCCCCCCAGACGCTGATCTTTCGCCACGACGGTCGCCGGGTGAACCGCGGCGAGAAGATCACGATCGAAGAGTTCGATTTTTCCAACCCGGTCTTCATGACCGAAGGCGAGATGCGCCAAGTGCGGATCCGCCACGAGCAGTTCGTCCACCACCTCTCGGCCCGCCTCTCGATGTTCCTGCGGATGGATGTGGGGCTCAAGATGGCCAAGCTGTTCACCACGCAGTATCAAAACCACACCAACTCCATTTCCAGCCCCACCCACATCTCGCTTTTCAAGCTCGAGCAGTTCAATGGGGTGGGGATCGTCGACATCAACCCGCGCCTCGCCATGACGATGGTCGACCGCCTGCTCGGCGGCCCCGGCCACTCCGTGCGCGGCGAGCGTTACCTGACCGACCTCGAAGTTGTGCTGATAGAAGACGTGGTCGAAGTAATCCTGAAGGAATGGTGCGCGCAGTGGGAAGACATTTACGAGCTCAACTCCAGCATCATCGGCAACGAAAACAACGGCCGCTTTTTGCAGACCTCCCCGCGCGATACGATCCTGCTCGTAGTCGTGATCGAAGCCGTAATGGGCGATTGCACCGAGACGCTGGAGATCGCGCTCCCGTATTACACCATGCAGCCCGTCCTCAAGAAACTGCAGGACGAGACGAAAAAGTTCAGCACGCTCAATACCACCGAGAAGACCCAGCACTGGTGGAAAACCTACGACCACATCAAGGTGCCGATCAGTGCCGAGTGGAGCGGTTTTGAGTGCTCCGTGCGCGATCTGCTCATGCTCCGGCCAGGCGATGTCGTCATGATGCCCGAAGGTATTCTCGACAAAACGCTGCTACGCATGAATAACACCGTGCCGTATCGTGGAAAAGTCGGCGTGCAGGACGGCCAGGTGGCCGTTCAAGTAACCGAGCAACTCCTCGACCTCTAACCACCAGCAAGACCCCGTGATGGATATACGCGACGCAAAGAATTTCAGCCGGGTGATGGACATCAAGGTGGAAGTCACCATCCAGCTTGGCTCCTGCGAACTCCCCATGCGCGAGATCGTGGAGCTGACCCCCGGCGCCGTCCTGCAGCTCAAGCAGAATGCCAAGGAACCCGTCTCCCTCCTCGTCAACGGCAAGCTGATTGCCTACGGCGAAGTGGTGGTGGTCGAAAACAATTTTGGCGTCAAGATCACCGAACTGGTGGGAGACATCCATGCCTAGGCTCTGGCAGTGCCTCTGCCTCGCTCTCGCCTTGCTGGTGCCCGGAACTTTTGCCCTCCAAGCCCAAACCACCGCCCCGAGCGAGCCGCCTCCCGCCGAGCAGGAGCTGTATTACCCATCGACGACCCGCTCCAGCCCACGGCAAAACGACGCGGTCGACCTGAGCCTCTGGGTGCAGGTGATCGCGATCCTCGTTTTGGCGGGCGCTGGCCTCTGGATCCTCGCGGCCAAAAAAGGCTTCACTGTCGGGGGGCGCACCTTCGGCCCCGGCGACACCGGCAACCTGCAGATCCTCGAAACCCGTGCGATCGGGCAGCGCCAATACCTCGTGATCGTCGCTGCCGAAGGCCAGCGGCTGCTATTGGCGACGGGCCCCCAGGGCACCACCTTTATCAAGCGCCTCGACGAGCCGGAATTCCCTGCCGTTTTTGAAGAGCCCGCCGCCGAGGAGGAGCCGTCATGAAGCTGCGCTGGCTATTGCTCCTGCTCTGGTGCTTCCTCCCGCTGCTCGGCTTTGCGCAAGACAACGCCATCGGCGGCGCCACTGGCGTCAACCTCGAGCTGAGCCTCAACGGGCAGGACGGCGTCAACGACGTCGGCGTCGGCATCCAGATCGTGGTGCTGATGACGCTGCTCACGCTGGCCCCAACCATCGTGCTGCTCATGACGAGCTTCGTGCGCCTGGTCATCGTGCTCGGCTTTGTGCGACAGGCGATCGGCACCCCCACCGCGCCGCCCAATCAGGTCATCATCGGCCTGGCGCTCGTCCTCACGTTTTTTATCATGAGCCCCGTCTGGCAGCGCATCAACGTCGAGGCGGTGCAGCCCTATCAGGACCAGCTCATCACCTCCGGCGAAGCCCTCGACATCGCGACCGACGAGATGAAGGGCTTCATGCTCAACCAGACCCGCCGCGAAGACATCGAGTTCTTCCTCGGCGTCTCGCAGCAAGGGCCCACCAGTGTGGACGACCTGCCGTTGACCGTCGTCGCGCCCGCCTTCCTGCTCAGTGAGCTGCGGACCGCTTTCCAGATGGGCGTGATCATCTTCATCCCCTTCCTTGTGATCGACTTTGTCGTCTCGAGCGCCCTGATGGCCCTCGGCATGATGATGATGCCCCCGGTCATGATCTCACTCCCATTCAAAATCCTGCTCTTCGTCCTCGTCGACGGCTGGACCTTGATCCTTCAGGGCCTCGTGCAGAGCTACAACTTTTAGCGGACATGACGATAGAATACACCGTAGACATTCTCCAGCAGATGATCCTCCAGTGTCTGGCGCTGGTTTCGCCCCTGCTCATGGCGGCGGTCAGCATCGGCGTGGCGATCAGTCTCTTCCAGACCGTGACGAGTATTCAGGAGCAAACCCTTACCTTCGCGCCGAAGATCATCGGCGTCGGTCTGGTCGGCATGGCCCTGCTGCCCTGGATGCTCCGCACCTCCGTTGACTTTACGACCGACATGCTCTCCCGGATTGCCGAGATGGCACCCTGACGCCCGTGTTGCCCTTCGACCCCAATTTCGTCTACCTCGCGCTGCTGATCTTCCTCCGGGTCAGCATGGTGCTGGTGCTATGCCCGCCCTTGGGCGGGGCGATGATCCCAGTGCGGGTGCGGGTGGTGTTGGCGTTTTTGATTACGCATCTGGTGGTGGGCACGTCCCCGGCCGCCGTGTTGCCGGTGTCTTACCTCGGCGTGATCGTCGCGGCTCTGCAAGAGCTGATCGTGGGCCTGCTGATGGGCATGGCGGTGCGGCTCTTCTTCGGCATTGCGGAGGTCGCCGGTCAGTTCATCTCGCGGGAAATCGGCCTGAGTATGAGTCTGACAATTAATCCTGTCGAAGGCACGCAAGACAGCTCGATGAGCCTCTTGTTGTATTACCTCGCGGGCCTGATCTTTTTTGTCGGCGGTTTCCACCACGACGTGCTGGAGTCGTTTGTGGCCAGCCTCCACTTTGCCCGGCCCGGCAGCGCGCTGGCTCAGGGCTATGCCGTAAGCCCCCTGATCGACCTCAGCGCGCAGATCATTTACGTGGGCCTGCAGATGGCCGCTCCGTTCCTCGCGGTGATGTTCCTGGTCAACCTCGCTTTCGCCGTGCTCGGCAAGGTGGCGCCCAATGTGAACGTTTTTGTGGTCAGCTTTGCGGTCCGCACCGGTCTTGGGTTATGGTTGCTCATGGCCTCGGCTGGCCTGCTCGTTTCGCTGCTCTACCAACACGGCCAGATGGCGGGCGGCAACATGCTCGACTGGCTCGCCCCCTGATCCACCATGGCAGACGGCGACAAAACCGAAGATCCTACACCCAAGCGGCTGCGCGAAGCTTGGGAGCAGGGCAACTTTGCCAAGGCTCCCGAGATCGGCGCAGCCTTTGCCTTGGCGGTGGCGTTTGCGGTCTTTGCGTTTCAGGCTCCGGCCAAGGCCGAGCAGCTGCAGCTCTTTACGCGCACCCTCTTTTACCGCCTCAGCGAATTCGAGATCACGATCGAAGCGGCGGGCTACTGGGGGCAGCGCCTGATGCAGGAGGGGATCGGCTTCATCGCCCCGTTGCTCGGCGCGGCAGCCGGTGCCGCCGTCATCGCGGGTGGCCTGCAGACGGGCTTCCGCCTCAGCCCCAAGGCGCTGGAGATGAAGCTCGATAAGCTCAGCCCCGCCAAAGGCGCCAAAAACCTCTTTTCGCCCAAGAAGTTCGTGCAGCTGGGCGTCGACCTCGCCAAATTTGCCGTCATCGGCACCGTGATCTACGCCCTCGTGCGCCAGATCATGAAAGACCCCGTCTTTCATATGCCGGTGCCGATCACGCACCTCGCGCACTTCATGTACGAGACGATGCTGCAAATGCTCGTCTACCTCGTCATTGCCATGACGGCCATCGCCGCCGTCCACTTCCTCTACCAGAAGCAGAGCAAGTTCAACGAGCTGAAGATGACGCGCCAGGAGGTGATGGACGAGTTCAAGAACCAGGAGGGTAACCCCGAGGTGAAGCGGGCTCGCCGTCAGATGGCGCAGCGCCTCCTGCAAGGCAAGATGCTCGCCGCCGTGCCGCAGGCCGACGTCGTGGTGACCAACCCGACGCACTATGCCGTGGCCCTGCGTTACGAGCGCGGTAAGGACGCGGCACCCGTCGTGTTGGCCAAAGGCGAAAACCGCTTTGCGCAGCGCATCAAGAAGGCGGCGGCGGAGGCCGGGGTGCCGATGGTGGAAAACCGGCCCGTGGCCCGCACGCTCTACAAGCTGGGCAAAGTCGATTCGCCGATCCCGCGGGAGCTGTTCCAGGCCGTGGCGGAGATCCTCGGCTACGTCTACCGCACCCACCGCCAATACTTTTATCAGAAACGCCTGCGCCAACAACAGGCCGACCGGGAGGTGAACCGTGGCTGATGCCCCGATGCTAGCACCCGGCGGAGGCCGCATGGGCAAGCTCGCTAAAAACGCCGACCTGGCCTTTACCTTCGGCCTGCTCGGCGTCGTGTCGCTGCTCATCATGCCGGTGCCTCCGGCCGTGATGGACCTTTTCCTCGCGCTCAGCATCGGCATCTCGCTGCTGACGCTGATGATGGTCGTCTACGTCAAGGACCCGCCTGAGTTTAACGTCTTCCCGACGCTGCTCCTGGCGGTGACGCTCTTCCGCCTCGGCCTCAACATCGCCACCACGCGCCTGATCCTGATCGAAGGCTACGCCGGCCAAGTAATCGAGTCGTTCGGCAGCTTTGTGGTGCAGGGCAACTTCGTCGTCGGCGCGGTCATCTTCCTCATCCTGGTGATCATCAACTTCGTGGTCATCACCAAGGGTGCGGGCCGTATCGCCGAAGTCACCGCACGCTTCACCCTCGATGCGATGCCGGGCAAGCAGATGGCCATCGATGCCGAGCTCAACTCCGGCCTCATCGACGAGCCGACCGCCCGCAAGCGGCGCCAGGCCATCATGAAGGAGAGCGACTTCTACGGCGCGATGGACGGGGCGAGCAAGTTCGTGCGCGGCGACGCCGTGGCGGGCATCCTCATCACCATGGTCAACGTGGTGGGCGGCATCGCGATCGGCGTGATGCAAAAGGGCCTCAGCCTCACCGACGCGCTCCAGAAATACACGCTCCTTTCGATTGGCGACGGTCTCGTCTCGCAAATCCCTGCGCTGATCACCTCCGTCGCCGCCGGTATCCTCGTCACCCGCTCGTCGGACAACGACAACCTGGGCACCCACATGGGACGCCAGTTGACGACTTACCCGCGCGCGCTCGGCATCTCGGGCATCATGCTGCTGATCTTTGCCGTGCTGCCCGGCCTGCCATTCCTGCCCTTTGCGATCCTCGGGGGCGGCCTCGTCTTCTTCTCCCGCTTCCTCTCCAAGCAAGGTGCCGATTTTTGGGGCCAGAAGGAAGATGACAGCCCTACTGCTGTCGGCGCGCCCGGCAAGCCTGGCCAACCCGCCTTGCCTGGGGCGACCGAAGGGGAAATCGGCGAGGCCAAGACCGAAGAAAAATCGTTTTCCGAGCTGATTTCGACCGACCCCGTGAGCGTCGAGCTGGGCTACAACCTGCTGGCGATGGCGCAAAAAAGCAAAGGCGGCAACCTGCTGGAGCGCGTCACCGGCATCCGCAAAGGCATTGCCAGCGAGTTGGGCGTAATCCTGCCCACCGTAGCCGTGCGCGACAACCTGGAGCTGGAGGCCAATGCCTACCGCCTGCTCATCCGTGGCCGCGTCGTGGGGCAGGGTACCTTGATGCCCAACCGCTGGATGGCCATGAACGTCGGCGGCGAACCCGTCGAGCTGCGCGGTGTGCCCACCATCGAGCCCGCCTTTGGCCTCGAAGCCGTCTGGGTAACGGAGGACGAACGCCGCAACGCCGAAGTGCAAGGTTACACCGTGGTCGACAGCGAATCGGTGCTCATCACGCACCTGTCGGAAATCCTCAAGGGCCACGCACACCTGCTGATCGAGCGTGAAGACGTACAGCGACTGGTGGAGGAAGTCCGTGGCCGCAACCCGACCCTCGTCAACGAGCTGCTGCCCGATCTCGTGAGCATCGGCCTCATCCAGCGCGTGTTGCAAAACCTGCTCTCGGAGAAGATTCCGATCCGCAACCTCCCGGTCATCCTCGAAACGATTGCCGACTTTGCGCCCGCCACCAAGAACCCGGACGACTTGTCCGAGCAGGTGCGCCGCCGCTTGGGCCGCTACTTCATCGCCCAATACGAGCTGGAGGGGCACCGCATGTTTGCCATCACGCTCGACCCGATGCTGGAGCAGCAACTCCTCCCGCGGGTCAAGCGCACGCAGTTTGAAGTGGGCCTCGCGATGGATCCGAACCTGACCGACCACATCCTCAAGACCCTCGGGCCGAAGGTCGACCAGATGGTGGAGCAGGGCATGGTGCCCGTATTGCTGACGACGGCCGAATTGCGGCTGGCCTTCCGCCGTTTCTTTGAGCCAAGCTTCCCCCAGCTACATGTGCTTGCCTATCAGGAGCTCCCCAACGAGACCCAGGTCGAAGCCGTGGGCTACATCCCCGCACCGCTTTCCGCTCAACCGCATAACGCCTGATGTCTGCCACCGACGCCCAGTATCCTGAGATCGCCCCCGGAATCGTGCCGGGGCAGAAATACCGTTTTACGGTCAAGAGCGCACAAGAAGCCGTCGAAGTCATCCGCGAGCGCATGGGCAGCAAAGCCCGCGTGTTGGAGGTCAACCAAGTGGGCGGGCAGGGGCTCTCGCGCTTCATTTCGTCGCCCAAGCTCGAGATCATCGCGCAGGTGCCGGAAGAGGTCCTGACACCGCCCGAAGCCCCCGTCGCACCCGAGCCGGCCACTCCGCCGGCTGCCGCTGCAACGGCTCCTGCCCCGACTGAAGCCGCTCCTGCGCCTGCCCCCGTGCGCCGCACCGGCGCCGAAGCCCTCAGCGCCTACCGCTCGGCTTCGCGCAAGGAAACGCTCGACGAAGAGCTGCACCGCCCGCCGGTCGAGTCTGGCCGCGGCCTTGTGCCCGTCCTGCGCCGCCTCGGCTTCGATCAGGCGCTGCTCAGCGTCTTCGAAGGCCGGGAAGACTGGGACCGCATCAGCCAACTGCCGCTGCGTCGGGGCCTGCTGGAGTTCACCTCGCTCTTGCGCGACATCTTCATGGCCCGCCCGCAGGCTCCGCTCGGCTCCCGCATCGCCTTCCTCGGCAGCCCAGGTTGCGGCAAGACGACCGCCCTTTGCAAACGCCTGACCCAGGACGTGATCTTTGCGCAAGAGCAGCCCCGCGTCGTCAAGCTGGAGAACGACCAGCCCAACGCCGGCGACGCGCTCCACACCTTCTGCGAAGTCATGGGCGTCAATTTCCGCCGCGAGCCGGTGACGGCGCCCGACCTGCAGCACAAGCTCGGCCGCGTCTACCTCGACACCCCGGGCCTGACGCTCAACGACCACGAGCCCTGGCAGGAGATGGTCGCCCGCCTGGAGCGCCTCGACGTGCGCACCCGCGTGCTGGTGGTCAACGCCGCCTACGATGCCGAGCTGATCAAGGATCAACTGGCCGAGGCTCGCCACTACGGCGCCACGCACTGGGTGCTCAGCCACCTCGATGAAGTCCGCTCGCCTGCCCGCCTCTGGCGCCCGCTGCTGGCATCGGAGCTAACGCCCTTTTTCATCACCCACAGCCAGAGCGTGCTCGATGCGATCCGCGAAGACGTCTTCGCCTGCCTGCTGGAGCGCACCTTCCCGCCCGCGCTGTTGGAGCAGTCCTGAACCGCTAATACCTAACCAAAATGCGCCTCATTCCTGTAAAATCCAGCATGCTGGTTGGTGGCTTTCTCGGCTTTTCCATCGCCTTCATGGCCAACCTGGCGCTTAACAACGGGCCCATGCGCGCCCTGCTGGACGGCTCAATTGGCTGCCTCGTGGGCGGAATCATCGTTCGTGTGATCGTGCACTCCCTCAATGTCAGCATCGCGGAAAGTGCGATGCGTGAGGAACAAAGCCGCCAGGGAGAGGGAAAAGAATCGGTATAAAGGATGTAGTTTATGCCGATAATAGGGTTGTCCGCTTTTACCCTCAATCTACTTAACGCTGATGAGCGCCCAGAATACCTCCACCAGTCCCTCGACCGCCGCCGGGGTGTATAACGCCTCCGGGACGCTTGTGCACTCTACGTCGGAGCTGGCTGAAAGGTATTTGCCGCTGGTAAAGTCGATCGTGGGCAAGATGAGGATGCACCTGCCGCCCTCGCTGGAAATGGCCGACGTCTATAGCATCGGCGTTTCCGGTCTGATGCAGGCGCTGCACCACTACGACCCCAAAAAAGGAACGGCCTTCGGTGCCTATGCCTCGTTGCGCATCCGCGGGGCCATTCTGGACGAGCTGCGCCGCCTCGACTGGTTGCCGCGCAAGATGCGCAGCCAGGCCAAGCAGCTCAACATCGTCAAAGACCAGCTAACGCAAGAGCTGGGGCGCGAACCGAAGGACGAAGAACTGGCGGAAGCCCTCGGCCTGCCGGTGGCCGACCTCCAGTTGCTGGAAGAGCAAGTCCAGCCGATCACGCTCGTTAATCTGGACCAGCTTTTTGGCGAAGGGGGGCAAGACAGCCAACGCGGCTCTCTCCATGAGGCGATCGAAGACCGCACGCAGTCCAACGCGCGCGACCGCATGGAAGATGTGGAGACGGTGGAGCTGATCCGCGAAGGCATCAAGCAACTGCCCGACATCCAGCGCAAGATCCTCGCGATGTATTACTTCGAAGACATGCGCCTGGCCGAAATCGCCGCCGCCTTCGAGCTCTCCGAGTCTCGCATCAGCCAGATCCACTCCAAGGCCATTTCCAAACTGCGCTCGATCATCCAGCGCATGGACCGCTAGTCCCGCGTCATGTTCATCATCATCGGCTTTGTCATCGTCTTTATTTCCGCCATGGGGGGCTTTATCCTCGCAGGCGGCAACCCGGCGGTATTGGTCCACGTCTCCGAGTTCGTCGTCATCGGCGGTATCAGCCTCGGGATCCTGATCATTTCGACACCGATCAATGTGCTCAAGCACCTGATGGCGGACCTGCTGGGCTCGTTCAAGGGCTCGCCGCTGACCCAGGCCGAGGTAGACGACCTCTTCAAGATGCTCTACGAGCTCTTCATGCTGGGCCGCCGCAACGGCCTGCTCGCACTCGACGAGCATATGTCCGACCCGGCCAGCAGCAGCCTTTTCAGCAAGTACCCCTCGTTTACCAAAGATCACAAGCGGCTGGAGTTCCTCGTGAATTCGCTGCGCCCGATCATCGACGGCAAGATCAAGCCCGAGCAGCTCACCTCCATAATGGAGAAGGAAGTGGAGGCGATGGAGGAAGAATCTCACCACGTGACCGGCGTGCTCCTGCTGGTGGGCGACTCGTTGCCCGGCGTCGGCATCGTCGCTGCGGTGCTCGGCATCATCAATACGATGACGGCCATCTCCGAAGGCCCCGACGCGGTGGGCCACAAGGTGGCGGCGGCCTTGACGGGCACCTTCCTCGGCATTTTCGCAGCCTATGGGTTCGTGAACCCCATGGCCAAAAACCTCGAATTTCGTAACACGACCCGACTGTCCTACTTCAAGGCGATGATGAACGCCGTCATCGGCTTCACGCGCGGCCTGTCGCCGATCATGGCCCTCGAGATCGCCCGCCGGGGCCTCCCGGAAGAGCTCATGATCGAAGCCGAGCGCCTCGAAGAAATGATGAAGGACCTGGGTTAACCCGTACGCACGATGGCTGGCAAAGGAGGAGGAGCATGGAAGGTGGCCTACGCGGACTTTGTGACCGCGTTGATGGCGCTGTTCATGGTGCTGTGGATCATGTCGCAAGACAACGAGATCCTCGTCGCAACCTCGCGGTACTTCCAGAATCCCTTCAATTCCCCGCTGGAGCGCTCTTCCGGCATGCTCGACGATGGCGATGCCTCGGTCGTTTCCCAGCCGCACAGCCAGGAGATCATGTCGTCGATGGTAGACATGTCGCTGCTGCACGATATGGCGCGCGAATTTTATCGCATGCTCGACCTGCAGAACGAAGACGAAGATCCCATCTTGATCAGGATCACAGACAACGGCCTCAACGTCACGATCTTCGACCGCCCGCAGCGTCCGCTCTTCAAGCCCGGAACGGCAGAATTTACCCCCTGGGGCGATCTGGTGATGCGCAACCTTGCCTGGCTGATGGACAGCTACGTGCTGCAAGTCCGCATCGACGCCTTTGCGGCTCGCTCCAACGCGATCCCCGACCCCGACTACACGCTTTTCGAACTCACGGCCGATCGCGCGAATTCCACTCGACGAGCCCTGGTCTACTACGCCTTGCCGCCCTCACGCGTCGACGAGGTGAGCGGCCATGCCGACCGGGACCCGCTGGGGGCCTACGCGCCAGACGACCCCTCGCAAGACCGGATCGAGTTGAGCCTCGCCATCCCGCGCCGATAACGTCATCCTTTTATCCGCCATGGAAGATTTTCTCTCCAACCGCCAGCGCATCGAGTGGGGCAACCAGCCACCCGCAGGTGCTCGCCCCGCCAAGCCGGCGGCGGGCCAGTCTCTGCCGACGCTCAAAGGGCAGCAGCGGCAAGTCGTTTGCGAAGCCGAAGGAGCCCGGCCCAAGGTCGAAACCATCGCCGAAGACGGGATCATCAAACATGTGGTCATCACCTGCAGCGACGGGCAGCGCATCGAATTGCGTTGCGTCTACGATCGCTGAGCCCGACACTCTTTTTCGGGTGAGGTAGTGGTTAGACCCTAAACCTGCAGTGCAGGATACCGATTCTGTAGAAGAAATGTCTGCATCCATCACGGCAAATTTGTGTCAACATCTGGGGATAGGCGATCCGCCCGCCGTCCAGTGCTGGATGCGACTTGCCGCACAGGCCCTGGAAACAACGGGCGCACGATGGGTGGGGATCGTCCACCGTTGCCAGCGCGATGGCGGGCTCCGCTGGGTCGCACGGGCCGATGAGGCACACCCTCAAGGCTGCCAGCCCGAGGCGGATGCCTGCCCGCTGCAAATTGAGCCCGGCTGGTTCCAGCTCCCGATTCTTCTGCCCCAAGGGGTATGGGGCCACGTTGTCGTGCCGCATTTACCCGCGCCCGAGGTGGCGCTGCGTTGGCAGGAAACCCTCGCCCCCACCATCTGGGCGCTTTCGCAGCGCCTGGCCAGCGTGCAGCCGCCGGCGCTCGATCACGAAGTGCTCCGGCAGTTGCAGCAAGACCTCGATTGCCAGGCCGACGAGATTCGCCCGTCGAGCGCGTTCTGGACCTCCGCCGAAGCCCTCCTGCAGTGCGAAGGCGCCGTGCTCTTTTACCAGGACAGCGAGGAAATCCACGGGCAAACGCCCGATGCCGCCCAGCGCGAAGAGCTGCTAGGCCTCCTGCGCGCCCAGGTGCAAGGCCTTGAGCCCGTGCTGTGGCCCGCGCACCCGCCGCTTCAGGCATGGTCTGGCACAGAGGCGTGGTCGATGGCGGTGATCCCCTTTGAAACCGAAGACGGCTCGTTCTTCGTCTTTTTCCGCCGTGGCCTGCGCGAGTGGAGCCACTACGAGCGGATGTGTGCGGGCGGCCTGCAGCGGGTGATCCTCGAAGCTCTCCAGCGGCGCAACCGGGCCCAAAAGCGCATTTTCTGGGATTCCACCCAGCGCATGGTGGAAGAGCTGCGCCAGCTCTCCGTCGTCGCCTCGCGCACCACCTGCGGCGTCTTTATTGCCGACCGCCAAGGCGCGCTCAACTGGGCCAACGAAGCCCTGCTGGGCATGGTCGAAGCCACCCTCGAAGAGCTGGTAGGCAAAGCGCCCACCCACATCCTCAGCGACGCGGGCGACCTCTTTCGCAACTCCAGCCGCTCACTGGGCCGTCGCCAGCACGAATGTCGCCTCCGCAGCAAATTCGGCAGCAACGACCTCTGGGTGACCGTAGAAGTGACGCCGATCAGCGGACGCGAAGGCCACCACGGCTACATCGGCATCATCACCGACGTGACCGATCTCAAGGCGGTGCAGGCCGAGCTGAGCACCAAAAATTCCAAGCTGGAAGACGCCAACGCCGAGCTGCGCGTCTCCCTCGAACGCGCTCAGGAGCTCCAGCGCCTGGCCGACCAGGCCGCGCAGGCCAAGACCGATTTCCTCGCGGTGATGAGCCACGAGATCCGCACGCCGCTCAACGGCATCTCCGGCATGGCCTCGCTCCTGCAAGGCAGCGGCATGGACAAGGAGCAGCAGGAGTGCGTGAGCATCATCCAGAGCTGCAGCCAGACGCTGACCGAGATCATCACCAACATCCTCGATTTCATCAAGCTGGAGAGCGGTCGCGGCTTTTTCCACGAAAGCGCTTTCGGGCTCGACGAGCTGGTGCGGGGCGCGCTGCAAACGGTCGAGGCGCAGGTCCGCCAGAAGCACCTGACCCTCGCCGCTGCGATCGACCCGGCGCTGCCCCCCGTCTTCTGCGGCGACATCGTGCGCCTCAAGCAAGTGATCGTCAACCTGCTGGGCAATGCGGTGAAGTTTACCGAGCAAGGCGAAATCCGCCTCAAGGTGACTGGCAAGCAGACCGAAGGCAGCATCTACCGCCTCCGCCTCACCGTGCGCGACACCGGCATCGGGATCGACCCGGGCAAGCGCGACCAACTCTTCCAGGTCTTCAGCCAGCTCGACAGCTCCACCACGCGCCGTTACGGCGGCACCGGGCTCGGGCTCGCCATTTGCAAGCGCATTGTCGACGCCATGGGCGGCGAAATCGGCCTCAACCCCCATTACCGCCGCGGCTCCGAATTTTATGTAGAGCTGGACCTCGCGAGCCAGGAGCTGGGCGATGCACGCGTCGGCAGCCGCATGCAGATCATGCCCGAGGCCGATTTCCGGCAGTCGCTCTCCGTGCTGGTGGTCGACGACGACCGCATCAACCAACGCGTCGCCTGCCAGATCCTCAAGCGCTACAACCTGACGGCAGACGTGGCCGATTGCGGCGAAGACGCCTTGCAGCTCGCCACCCAGCGCGACTACGACCTGATTTTTATGGACGTGCAGATGCCGGGCCTCGACGGGATCGAGACATCTCGCCGCATTCGCCGCCGGCAGGGGCACCAGCCCTGGATCATCGCCCTTACGGCCAACGCACTGGGCAACCTTCGCGCCGAGGCGGAAGCCGCCGGCCTGGACGATTTCCTGACCAAGCCGATCTACGCGAGCCATCTGCTGGAAGCGCTGCGCAAATACCAGGCGGCATCCGAAGCCCCTGCCACCCTGGCCTGAGGGTGCTAGGTAGCAGCGCCTCTCCGGCTTGCAGTGCCGGCGGAGGGAGGGCGATTCGACAGAACAGGGCGCTTACTGGTTGCCGATACCAGCGCGCTTGAGCTTGTTGTAGATACTCTTTTCGCTGATGCCGAGCATACGCGCGGCCTGCGCCTTGTTACCGTCGCACATCTCGATCGTGTGGGCGATGGCCAGCACCTCCAGCTCGCGCAGCGTCCGACCGACAAAGGGGATCGACATGTTTTGCTTGGGCGCGGCGGGTCGTGCGGGTCCTTCGGACTGGCGAATCTCGGCCGGCAGCTCCTGCAGGGCAATCGGCGCCACGCTGTCGTGAAAAGTGGCCAGTCGCTCCATCATGTTTTCCAGCTCGCGCACATTGCCGGGCCAGTCGTAGCGCAAGACGGCATCGGCGGCCTCCGCCGTAAAGTAGGAGGCGAAGGGCTCCTTGCGCCCGTAGCAACGGTTGAGGAAGCGCTCGGCCAAGCCGGGCAGGTCTTCCTTGCGCTGGCGCAGGGCAGGAACCTCGATCGGCAGCACGTTGACGCGGTAATACAGGTCTTCGCGGAAGTTGCCCGCTCGCACCTGCTCCCGGAGGTCGCGGTTGGTGGCGGCGATGATCCGCAGGTCGACATTGACGGGCTGGCTGCCGCCCACGCGGTAAAAGAAGCGGTCCTGAAGGAAATTCAGCAGCTTGGCCTGCAAGTCGAGCGGCAATTCGCCCAGCTCATCGAGGAACAAAGTGCCGCCGTTGGCCAGCTCGGCCTTGCCGATACGCTTGCTCACTGCCCCCGAGAACGCGCCCTTTTCGTGCCCGAACAGCTCCGATTCGATCAAATCGCGCGGGATGGCGGGGCAGCTGACGGTAATGATGGGGGCCGCAGCGCGATTGCTCTGGCTGTGGATATAGCGTGCCATCACGCCCTTGCCGGTGCCGCTCTCGCCGGTCAGGAGCACCGTATGGTCGCTGCGGGCGATCTTCGGCACCTTGGCGAGGATGCCCTTCATTTCCGTGCTCACCGCCACCAGGTCGGGGCTGCCCGTATAGCCGCCCACGCTCTCCTTCAGCTCCTTGTTCTCTTTCTTGAGCCGGAAGAGCTGTTGGGCCTGCCGTACCGTGTGCAGCAGCTGGGCCGGGTCGAAAGGCTTGGTCAGGTACTCCATCGCACCCTCCTTCAGGGCACTGACGGCGACGCGCGCTTCGTTGACGGAAGTCAGCAGGATCACCTCCGTCTGCGGGAAGTGCTGTTTGATCTGGCGGAGCAGTTCGAGGCCGCTCATGCCCGGCATGTGCAGATCGGTCAACACCACCTCGACTTCCGGCGTCATGGCCGCAAAGAGCTCGTCACCCGTCTCAAAACTGCGGGCGGCGATATTTCCGCTGCGCAGCTGGAAGTCGATCAACAAGCGGGCCTGCGTGTCGTCTTCGGCAAAAAAAAGGGTGGGGGAAGACGCGGCAGTCATGGCTGGGGTAGGCGTTCGACAGGCTTCAGCAAAAAGTAGAAACGGGTGCCTCGCCCGGGGGACTCGACGCCCACTTCGCCACCCAGCTTCTCGACGATGCGTTTGACGATGGAGAGCCCGAGGCCGTGCCCCTGGGCGCGGGTGCGGTCCAGTCGCTCAAACGGGCGGAAAAGACGCTCACATTGCTCGGGGCTGAGGCCGTTGCCATTGTCCTCGACCGCGTAATAAATGCCTTCGGGCCGCGTTTCTGCCACGATCCGCACGCGCGGAGGCTGCCCGGCATACTTCAGGGCGTTGCCAAGGAAGTTGGCCCAAACCTCCTCCAGCCAAGGGCCGTAGCCGAGGCAGGCGGACCAAGCTGTAGGCAGCTCGAACTCGACCTGTGCGGCGTCGATTTCCTGCTTCATGCGCTGGCAGGTTTGCTCAAAGATCGTCTGCATATCCACCGGCTCCAACGGTGCATCTTCCTGCCGTACACTGGCCAGCAGGAGCAACTCGTCGATGATGTTCCCCAGGCGGAGGGTGGACTTGTGGACCAGACGGGAAAATTCTTCCACCTTCTCGGTGGGCAGTCGACCGGCGTCGGCGGCGAGCAACTGCGAGAAGCCGGCGATGTTGTTCAGCGGCCCCTTCAGGTCGTGCGCCACCGTGTGGGCGTAGGCGTCGAGGTCGGAAATCGCGCGGTTCTTGGCTGCCACTTCGTTTTGCAGATCCTTCTGCAGTTGGCGCAAGGTCAGGTGGGTGCGCACCCGGGCCAGCACCTCTTCCGCGTTTAACGGTTTGGTGATGTAGTCGACGGCGCCCAGTTCGAAGCCTTTGACCTTGTTGGTCGTCTGGCCCAGCGCCGTCATGAAGATCACCGGGATCTCACGCGTGGCCGGGTCGGCCTTCAACTCTTTGCAGAGCTCGAAGCCGCTGAGCCCGGGCATCAACACATCGAGCAAGATAATGTCGACGCCCTTGGCCGCCTGCAGTGCTTCTTCTGCTCGCTCGCAAATGCGCACGCCATAGTTGAAGAAACACAGATAGCCCTCCAGCAAGGTGAGATTGGCAGGGGCATCGTCTACGATCAAAACGGTTGCCAACGGCTGTTTGGGCTCGCTGGGGCGTTGTTCTCCGGTGGGTGACGCCGTTGGGGCCGGGGAGACAGTCTTTTCCGCTAGGGTGGGCATGGGTCGGCCAGGATCGGTCAGAAAGGGAGGATGGATTCCATACACGTCTCCGTCAGGATCAACGGATCGCAACTATCTTAGAATCGACGTAATCTTTCGCCGCTTTATCGGTTAACCTAAAGGTTTTTTTGCGAAACGAGCAGGAAAACTTGCGCGGCTCGCTAAACCCGAGGCGGCGCGAGTCGATTTATACCCGTGTGAAACGGGAGACAAAGAAGGTCTTACCATGTCCACTTCCGAACCTGTCTACGTCACCAAACCCTTTCTCCCGCCCCGCGAAGCTTTCGAGCGCTATCTGCCGGGCATCTGGGAGCGTCAGTATCTGACCAACCAAGGTCCGCTGGCGGCAGAGTTTGAGAAAGGCCTCGCCGAATACCTCCAGGTGCCGCACCTGCGCTGGGTGGCCAACGGCACGCTCGCCCTCCAACTCGCCCTGCGCGCCCTCGGCGTAAAAGGGGAGGTGATCACGACGCCCTTTACGCACATCGCGACGACTTCGGCCATCGTGGCGGAAGGCTGCACCCCGCGCTATGCGGAAGTCGACCCCGAGACCTACAACCTCGACCCCGCTGCGGTCGAAGCTGCCATCACGCCGCAGACGCAGGCCATCCTTGCGACCCACGTCTTTGGCAACCCCTGCGACATTGAGGCACTGAGCGAGATTGCCCGTCGCCACAGCCTCAAGCTCATCTTCGACGCCGCCCACTGCTTCGGTGTGCAATGGCAGGGCGAATCGGTCCTCAATTTTGGCGATGCTGCCGTGCTGAGCCTCCATGCGACCAAGCTCTTTCACTCGACCGAGGGTGGGGCCGTCGTGGTGCGCGATGCAGAGACGGCCCACCAGCTCGACCTACACCGCAACTTTGGCATCCACCAGGGCGACCAGACCGACGTGATCGGCTTCAACGCCAAGAACAGTGAGCTGCACGCCGCCATGGGCCTTGCGAATCTGCCTTTTGCCGACGAGATTCTGCAGCGCCGCCGTGAGCTATGCGAACGCTACCGCGCGCTTCTGGCCGGCGTGGAAGGCGTGCAATACCAGCGCCTGATGGAGGCCGAAGGCTACAACCACGCTTACTTCCCGGTCGTGCTGCCGAGCGAAGCTGCAGTGGAGGAAGTCATGTCGCGCCTCGGTCGCCGCTTCATCTACCCCCGCCGCTACTTCTCGCCCTCACTTTCCGAGCAATATCCGCAATATTGCGCCCATGCCTGCCCGATCTCGGAGAGCCTGGCGCACCGGATCATCTGCCTGCCGCTTTACCATACGCTCGAAGACGCGATCCAGGTGACGATCACCGAAGAACTGGCGCAAGCCCTCGGTGCCCGCACGGGCGACGCGGTGGCGTAAGGCTGAATTTCGCGATGGCTACGCGATGGCGCGCCTGGGGAGCTAGCCCCGGCGCGCCTTTTGCATTTGCTGCCGGTAGGCGCGCTGCAGGCGCCCAAACATCTCCGGCGTGAGGCTGAAGATCGCCTCCAACAGCTGCGGATCTTCGGGCAGGTGCTGGATGAAGGCCAGCAGGGCCAGCTCGTCTTGCCCCGCGATCAGCTTCTCCTTGATCTCGTGCAACTTGAAACCGCGGAAGTAGCCCGATTCGTTTTTCCAGAGCTGTTGCACTTCCGGCACCTTGCTTTGCTGGATGCGTTGCTTGTGGGCCGCATAGAGCTTGCCCGGTTCGAATTGCGCCTGCTGCTCGGCCGGGAGGTGTTGCCGGTTGGCGGCGATCAACAAGTCGGCATACAGCTCGCCCAGTGCGCGCTCGCCGGGGTTGCGCTTTTCGATCAGGTCGCGGTGCTTTTGCAGGATGCGCAGCTCGGAGCGGATGTGCTTGGCATCGCCTGCGCTGCTTTGGCTGTAGCTCGTCGAGTGGCGGCGGTAAAACACCATCGGCTCGCGCGGGTCGGTGCTGGCGATCTTGAGGTGGGCGGCCACCATCAGCTTCTCCTCGTAGTCCCAGCCGCTTTCGAGGCTCAAGTCGGGCATAAAGTGGACGCGCTTGAACTCCTTCAGGTAGCCGAGGTGGTTGCGGAACATGTTCGGGGTATTCGAGAACAGGTTGCGCATCAATACGGGCATGAAGATGTCGCCCGCCGGCATGCTCTTCAGCATTGGGTTGTGGAAGTAGCTGGTGATCTTGCCCTGCTCGTCCACGACCGCCGTGTTGGAGTAGGCGACCTGCGCGCCGGTCGCCTCCATGGCCGCCCACTCGCGCTCCAGCTTTTGCGGGTGCCAGTAGTCGTCTCCGTCGATCCAGCAAAACAGCTCGCGGTTGGGGAACTGGCGGGCAAAGGCACCGATCTCGCGCGGGCCGATATTTTGAGGCGGGCGCTGGGGCTCCACGACGCCCGGGTAGCGGGCGGCGTATTCCTGGATGATCTCCCACGACTCATCGGGCGAATGATCGTCGACCACCACCACCTGCGAAGGGCGGAGCGTCTGGCCCAGGATGCTGTCGAGGCACTGCCGCAGATAGGGGGCAAACCGGTAGGAAATGACGAGAACGGAGATTTCGGGGTGCGAGGGCATGGGCTAAACCAAAGGAAAGAAGGCTTTGCAATTGCTGATTGTGCCAACTCTAGTTTTATCTTGAGCGATGGCGAAGCCAATTATCAGGGTGTTGCACCATATGGCCCGTTCCGGGGGCACGTTGATCTCGCGCTGCCTCGGTGCCATGCCCGGGGTTTACGTCTTTAGTGAGATCCACCCGCGGCTCGGCCAGGTGTCGCCCGCCTACCAGCAGGCCATCGCCCCCCAGAACCCGTTTCGCCAGGCCCAGCAGTGGTACCAGCTCTTCAACGAGCAGGAAGTCCGCCTGCTGCAGGAGCGGGGCGCGATGGGCTTTGCCGACTTCATGATGGAGCTCTACCTGCGCATCGAGAAGCGCGGCGGCACCATGTTGATCCGCGACTGGACGCACCTCGACTTTATCGCCAAGCCCTTCCTGCAGGAGCCCTCTTACCAGCTCACCACTGCGCAACTGCTTTCCGAGCTCTTCACGGTGCGCTCGTATGTGACGGTGCGGCATCCGCTGGACCAGTTCCTCAGCCTCGCCCGCCTCGATGTGATGCGCGGCCAGCTTGCGGCCCTGGAGTTCTTCAAGGCATACCGCCGCTTCGCCGAAACCGCCCAACTCGTCGGTTTTACCCGCTACGAAGATTTTACCCGCCACCCCAGCGAAAAGCTGCGCGAGATCGCCACAGCGCTCGACATCCCTTACGACAGCTCGGCGCTTCAGCGCTGGCACACCAACCCGCATTATACGGGCGACGAGTCGAAGTTTACCGTGATCAAGCCGATCGAGCGCAAGCTGCTGGACCCGAAACAGATGCAGCAGCTCCGGCAGTTGCCCGACTACGTGCAGGCCTGCCAGGCCCTCGGCTACGAGCTTTAAACGAAAAAGGCCCTGCACCCGACTGGATGCAGAGCCCTCGATTAAAAACCCTTCGTCGATGCCTTAGCGGGAGGCGTTGCTGCGGCGACGGTAGGCGGCAAACGCCAGACCGGCGAGGCCCAGCATCGCTGCATATTGCTCGGGCTCGGGCACCATGCTGAGGCCGGCGATGATCGTGTAGCCACCCAGGCCGTTGTAGCCCGTCAAGTCGAAGGCATCCAGCTCGCTTTCGTAGTAGGCGTAGCTGACGTAATCGCTGTCGAGGGCGCTTTCCCAGGCTTCGGTCTCGGGATTCCACACGACGATCTTGCCGGCAGACAACAGGCTCGCGACGGTGTCGAGCTGATCGCCCTTGAGGGCGACAAAGCCCTCGTCGAGGCGCAGGAAGTTGTCGCTGCCCTGATAGCGGGAGATGTAGAGGTTCGTCTCCGCCTGCAACAGCGCACCGTCGGCCACGGTAAAGGTGTTGTTGTTGTAGAACGAGCCGATCGACATGTCGTTCATGCTCGTCCAGACCGAACCTTCGCCGCTCAGCAACACATTGGCGGCGCCGGTGGGGGTGAAGTAGCCGATGTAGGTGTATTGCGTCTGCACCTGGGCACCGCCGGTGACTTCCATCGAGGCGATCATGTTGTCGCCGAGGATGAAGTTGTTGGTGCTGGTGAGCGACGAACCTTGGCCCGAGACGCTCAGCGTAGTGCCGGAGTTGTTGTTATTGCCGATATTGACGTCCCGGAACGTCACCTGAGCTCCGTTGGAGATGGTGGCGCTGTTCATCAAGGTGCCCGTGCCGTCGGCCTTGATGATCACATTCAAGACGTCTGCCCCGGCGGTCTTGGTATAGGTCGCCTGGTTGCTGCCGGCGGTGTTGAAGTTCAGTTGGCCGTAGCCGCTGCCCTGCAAGCCCGTCGCGGTGATGGTGCCATTGCCGTTCAGCTGGCTGAGGTTGGCCCGCAGGTGCTGCGTCGACAAGGTGCCATTGTCCAGATTGATGGACGAGTTGGCAGACATCATGTTGATGATCGTCGACCCCTCGACCGAGACGGCGCCGCCATTACGGATGTTCAGGATGCCCATCCCGGTTTCGCCGACGACGAGTGAGTAGCCGGCGTTCAGCGCGGAGCCGGCACCATCCACATTCACGATGCCCGTGGAATTGGTGAAAGAGCTGTAGCCGATGGTGGCCGAGCTCGCGTTGACGACACCGCCGTCCAGAATGTCCAGCGTGCTGGTGACGGTGGAGCCTGTCTGGTAGCCCACATAAAGTGAGCTGGCGTTCAGGACCGAGCCCGCACCCGCCACCTTGTCCGTGATGGAGTCAGTGTTGGAGTAGTTGGTGTAGACGTAGACAAAGCCGACTTCCGCACCGTTGATCACTTCCAGGCCGAGGGCGCCATAAGAGCCGATCCCGTCGCCCGTGATCTGGAATGCGATCTCCTGATCTTCGACCACCTTGCTGAAGGAGGCGACGTTGCTGCCGTCGAAGACCAGCTTGCTCGTATTGGCGGTGGCCGCATAGCCACGACCGAACAGCCCCTTGGCCTCTACCGATCCATTGCCGACTACGCGGCTGGAGTCGGCATAGAAAGACCCTCCGGAGGTGACGGTGCCGCCATCCAGCGTGAGCAGAGCCGTGCTCGAGCTGTACTGAGAGCCAATCGAAAGGTCTCCATTTGTCGAGAGAGAGCCGCCGTTGGTCACGTTGAGCCAGCCATTGCCACTCTGGCCAACGCTCAAGCTGCCGGTGACTTCCCAGGCGGAGCCCGCGCCGTCGATCGTCACGGTGCCATTGGCTCCGGATTGCGCACCGACCGAGCCATAGGTGCTCTTGACCTGACCGCCTGCGAGCACATCCAGCGTGCCGGTGCTGTTCATGCCGGACGCAACCACCAGGGAGTTCGTCGTCCAGAGCGAATCGGCTCCGCTGACGGTGACTGCGCCCGTGCTGTTGTACCCGGCAGCGATCATCGTGGAGTTGTTGCCCTGCGTGGTGGCAGATGCGCCATCGAGGATTTTCAGTACCCCGTCGCCAGAGTCGCCCACGCGGACGGTGCCGTTGCTCGTCCAGGAAGAGCCGGCCCCCGTCACCGTAAGGGTGCCTTGCGACCGTGGGCTGAAGCTGGAGCTGCCAAGGGTGGCATTCGTATTGGTGACCGCGCCGCCCTCGGAGATTGTCAGTGTGCCGGAGCCTGCGCGGCCCACAAAAAAGTCGCCCGAGTTGGACCACAGGGAACCTTCGCCGCTGACGAGTGCGTCGCCGGTGGCACCGGTATAATAACCGACCGAGCCCGCGTTGCTGTAGACCTTCGCGCCGTCGAGGATCTGGAGGCTGCCATTGACGCCGTTGTTGCGGCCCAGGTTCAGCTCGCCGTTGACGTTCCACTGGGCCAGTGCGCCGGTCACGGTCGCCGTGCCATTGCGTTGCGCGCCGATGTCGGCGTGGCCGTTGCTGAGAACGTAATTCTCGGTCGCGCTGTCAATCGTGAGAGAACCATCCGAATAGAGGTAACCGAGGGCAAGATAGCTGCTGCCATCGCCTCCGTTTTGCCAAAAACTCTGTCCCGAGTCGGGAGAAGTCGAGCCAGTGGGCGTGATTTCACCATGGAGGCCCACGGTGAAAGGCAGCGAACTGAGCGCGATAATGAGTGCCAAAGTCGTGTTGCGTCGGATCGACACAACCCCAGTAAGCAGGAGCGGCATTGTTATGTTATTAGGTTAGGACGCTAAACCTATTAACAAGCTTGATCCCTAGACAATGCGGAAGTAACGCCCTACGTAATTTTACTTAGAGGCGTAAGTATATCTATCTCTTCAGCTCTGATTGCCGTCGTGCAGGTGCTCCAGCGCGGCCTGGGCGCGGGGGTGCCCCTGTTGAGCGGCGGCGACAAACCAACGCTCGGCCTCCAGCAGGTCTCGCTCGACGGTGCCCCCGCCGGTGGCGTAATACATGCCGAGGTTGAACTGCGCGCTGACGTGGCCCTTTTCCGCCGCGATCAGGTATTGCTCGAAGGCCAGATCGCGTGAGGCTTCCGTGCCGTGGCCTTCGGAGAGGCAGACGCCCAGGCTGTAGTGCCCCTCGGGCAGGCCGGCTGCAGCCGCGAGCACAAACTGCTCGTAGGCGGTCTCCGGATCGGGGGCGGCTACCTGCGTATGGTAATGCAGCATCCCCAGGTTGAGCGCGGCGGCGGCCACACCCTGATCGGAGGCGGCTGCGTAGTGTCGCGCGGCTTCCTCGTAGTCGGGCAGGGCGGTGAACCAGCCGGCGGCATAGCCCACGCCCAGGTTGAAGTGGGCGTCGGCGTTGTCCTTTTCGGCGGCGGATTCCAGCCACAGGCGGGCGGTCGGGTAATCGCGCTCCACCACGCCTTGGCCGGTTGCGTAAAGCGTGCCCAGGTCGAGCTGTGCCCGGGCGTGGCCTGCCTCGGCCGCCGCCGTGAGGTGGCGCAAGGCGGTTTGCAGGTCTTGGGTGCTCTGGGCATCGCCGAGCGTAGCCCGGGCCGCTTCGTAATGTTGGGCGGCAATGTTCTCGTTGGAGGAAGTCGTCACGGGCAAAAAGGGGGGGAGGGCTAAAGTTGATCGTGGGCCGGCGCGGTGCCGGCAGAGGGGGCGTGATACCTTGGAAGACGCTCACGATACAGACGTTCGAGCTCGCGGGCGAGCCGTTTGCTGTCCCCGAGAGAAGATTGCTGGCACTCCTGCCGCAGGTTGAAACGTTGGGCGGCCAGTGCGCCCACGTCGCGCGCCAGATTGGCGGCGGTCGCGAGGTAGCCGTCGGCATCGGAGGCGATCCACTCCGGGTGCCCCAGCTGCTCCAGCAGGCTGGCCGCATGGCGGGCCGCTGGCCGGTCTCCTCGCAAGGTTACGACGGGCACCCCCATCCAGAGAGCCTCACAGGTTGTGGTGACGCCATTGTAAGGGTAGGGGTCGAGCGCGATGTCGATCTCGTGGTAAAAGGCGAGGTGGGTGGCCTGTTCGATGCGATAGCCCCGCAGCTCAATGCGACCGAGCGGCAGCCCAAGCTTGGCCAGGCGCTCGACAAAGACCCCGGCCAAGGCTGGGTCGCTGAACTGTTTGGCCTTCAGGATCAGGCGGGCATTGGGCAGCTCGCGCAGCAGGCGCCCCCAGAGCTGGAGCGTGCTGGTGCTGAGCTTGGCGGCCTGATTGGCGCACCCAAAGGTAATGTAGCCGCGTTGCTTGGCGGGCAGCGGTTCAACTGCCGGGGCATTGGCCGGCGCGGTAAAGGCATGGGCTCCGCCAGGGATCAGCAAGGCCTGGGGTTGCCAATCGCGCGTGCCGGCAATCGTCGAGTCGGTCAGCCAACCGTCGAGATTGGGCAGGTGGGTGGGGAATGGATAGCCCAGGTAGCTCAGTTGCAGCGGTGCAACACGCTGGGCGAGCAACGGCAGGCGGTTGAGCGCCATATGGCCGCTCAACTCGACCAGCACGTCGATCCGGGCCTGACGGATCACCTTGGCGAGCTCGGCATCGGGCCGACCGGCAACTTTTTCCGCATGGTCGGCCCGCTTGGCGAGACGCTCCGTGCAGGCGTCGCGGCGGTGGCTGTCGTGCAGCATCCATACCTCCACTTGCTCGCGGTCGTGGTGGGCAAAGACGCCTTCCATAAAGGCACTGACCGGGTGTTGGCGGAAATCGGGCGAAAGGTAGGCCACGCGCAGCTTCTCGACGCGGCGGGCGGGTAGTTGCACCCGCTGCAGGGGCGCGTGACGGCCCACCCAGGCGTCGTGCTGTGCGGCGAGGTCGTCTTCGCTCATGCCTTCGACGTATTGGAGGCAGACCAGCAGGTTGCTGTGCGCCACCGCATCGTCGGGCTGCAGTTGCAGAGTCTTGAAATAGGCTTCGATCGCTTCCTCGAAGCGGCCTTGGTCCTTGAGGATGCTGCCTAGGTTGGTCCACGCTGCCGGGAAGTCGGGCAACAGCTCCAGCGCCTTGCGCGTGGCGGCTTCGGCCTCTGTCCAGTCGAGTGCGGCCTGCCAGGTAGCGCCCAGGTTCATCCACACCCCCGGGCGGTTGGGTTCGATCTGCACCGCGAGGCGGAAGTGCGTGATCGCGCACGCGTAGTCGCCCAGTTGCTGGCAGCAGCTCCCAAGGTTGGCCCGCAGCAAGGCCTGACGCGGCATCAGCTCGACCGCGCGCTCATAATACGGGCGCGCCGCAGCGTAGTCACCTGCCTCATAGGCCAGCTCGGCCAACGCCTGCCAGGCATAGCCGAGCGTCGCGTCGATCTCCAGGGTCTGATTGAAAGACTGCCGCGCCTCCTCGATGCGCCCGCGTCGCTGGGCGAACATCCCTCGCCGGGCCAAGGCGCGGGCCTGTACCTGCTGCTCGCGCTCGGCCAATACCGCTTCAGCCACCGCCAAGGTATCGTCTTCGGCTCCGGCGTGGCGGCACCAGTCGATCCACATGCGGCGAAAAGCGTTTTCCAGCTTACGGGCAAAGGCGCTGTAGTCGCCCAGGGCCGACTCCTTGAAGCGCGCGCGCAGGCTGGCGCGCAGTTGGCTCAAGACCGGCACATTCTGGGACAACCAGACGGCGCGGGCGACAAAATCATCGACCGATTCCGCCACAAATTCGCCCAAGTCTACCTGCTGGAGCAGGCTGGCGCTGACCCTCGCGGCATGGCGGTCACCCAGCAGCGAGAGCGTCGGCACCCCCTGGTGCAGCGCTTCGAGGGTGGTCGTGGTGCCGTTGTAGGGGAAGGTGTCGAGCGCCACGTCCACCCGGCTGTAGAGCTGCAGGTGCGCGGCGATGTCGGGCGTGCGCGGGAGCATCTCCACCCGTTCGCGGGCTACGCCAAGCGCCTCGAAATGCTGCAGCACCTCCTCCTTGCGGTTGGGGTGCATGTAGCCGCTGTTTTTCAGCACGAGCCGCGAGTTGGGTACGGCCAGAAGCACGCGCGCCCAGGCCTCCGTCACCTGCGGGGTGATCTTGGAGGAGTTGTTGAATGAGCCGAAGGTCAGGAAGCCGTTCGTTTCGGCGGGCAGCGGAGAGACCTCCGGGGCTTCCTGCGGCAGGCGGAAGCAATGGAAGCCCTCCGGCAGGCGCACGACGCGCTCGCTCGAAAACTTGTCTGCCTCGCCCTCCGGCTCCACCACGGCATCCACGAGCCGGTACTGCATGGCATTGAGCCCGGTGGTGTTAGGGTAGCCCAGCCAGCTGACGCGAAGCGGGGCCGGGCGGCGCATAAAGACGGGCAATGCATGGTAGCCCGTGTGCCCCGACAGGTCGACCAGCACGTCCAACTCCAGTCGGCGGATCAGGGCGGCCACTTCCTCCGGCGGGCGTCCGTAGACTTCGTGCCAGTGGTGCGCGTGGCTGCGCAGGAGCGCCGTCATGTGGTCTGCCCGGCCCACGTTGCTCAGGCAGTGGATTTCCACCTGCTCACGGTCGAACTGGCCGAGCAGCGGCTCCAGGAAAAACGCGACCGAGTGCATCCGCAAGTCGGCCGATATGAGCCCTATGCGCAGCACCTTGCCCGGGTTGGGCAGGATGCGTTGCGGGAAGATCGGCTCATCCATCGCAGGCTCGAAGCGTTGCGAAAATTCACGATGGGCCTCGTAGAGCGTCTGGGTGGTCTGACGCTGGTCGTAATTGAGGCTCAGCAGGTAATTGCTGTGGTAGAGCGAAGAGCCGGGCGAGCGCTTCAGGCACGCGTAATAGGCCTCCACGGCGGCCTCGCTGTTGCCGAGGGCCGTCTGGATGATGCCGAGCATGTTGTAGACGCCAGCCCGCTCGGGATGAAATTGGCGGACGACTTCGGCGTAGTGCAGCGCCTGGCTGTAGTCGTTGAGGTCGCGGTAGAGCGCGGAAAGATTGAGGCCGGCTTCTGCGAAGTCGGGCTTCAGTTCCAGCGCGCGTTCAAAGCTGCGGATCGCGTCGTCGGCCCGGTTGAGGCGGTTGAGCGTTTCGCCCACGTTCAGGTGCAGCTCAGGCACTTCCGGCGCCAACTCGACTGCCCGCTGCAAGTTGACCAGCGCCTGCTCGGAGCGCCCGAGACGCGCGTGCAGCAGGCCCAGATTGTTGTGTAGCTTGTAGCTATCGGGCCAGCGTTCGAGCGCCTGCTCGTAAAGCTTTTGCGCCTCGTCGTAGCGGCGGCAGAGGTCCAGGCGGTGGGCGAGCTGGGCCAAGTGCTCGACCTTGCCAGGATGGGCGCGGACCTGCTTTTCGTAATGCGCCAGCATCACCTCGATGGCGGCATCGGCCAAAGGCTCCTGCACGCCGCTCTGGTCGAGCAGCGTCACCAACGCCTGCAAGGCCTGCTGGTTGTCGGGGGCCAAGCGCAGGCCCTCCGCATAGGCGCGGATCGCGTCGCCCAAGCGCCCTTGCAGCTGGAGGCACTTGGCCAGGCTGCAATGCAGGTGCGGGCTGCGCTCCTGGCGGCGGAGGGCGGCGCGGAAGCTTTCCTCGGCGGTTTCCAGTTCGCCGGCTTCGAGAGCAAAATGCCCTGCCATGGCCAGTGCGCGCACCGATTCCGGGTGCAGGCGACGATAGTGGTCGAGCGCACGCCGTGCGCCGGCCAGATCGCCCTTTTCCTGCTGCCGCAGAATCTGGTCGAGCGGGTCCATGGAGAGCAGGCTGCCGCGCTTTACTGGGCGCGAGCTCGCAGGCCCTGAGCCAGCGACTCGTTGATGTTGATGAAGGAGTTGAGGCGCTCCGGGCGCGGGTCGGCCCGCAGCTCCAGCCCCTGCTTCACGATGAAGACGGCGAGGCTGAGCAGGTTTTGCCGCATTTCCTTCGGCAGGTGCGAATCCGGGTCTTGCCAGTCGGCACGGAGCACGTCCCAGATGCGCTTGTTGAAGTCGAGGGCTTCCTCCGTCACTTCATCCATGCGTCCGGACTTCATCTGATTCTGGGCACGGCGCAGCTTGAAAGCGGCCTTTTCCAGCACTGCAGCCTCCACGTCGCGACCCGAGAGCGTTTGCATGCGGATCTTTTCGTAGCTGGAAGCAGCAGGTTTGCGAGCCATGGTCATCATATCTGCTTATCGGTTGGAAGTTGCGCAAATTTACGGTTATGCCTGCGGGGCCGTTGCGCCGCGCGCACGATTGATCAAGGAGGTTTCGCGCTCGATCAGCACGTGGGCGGCTTTCATCGCCTTGTAAAAGTCGTCGTTGAGAAGGGCCTCACTTACGTCCATCACCACATCGGTCAAGCTGGGGGCCGCCTTCAGCAGATCTTTCACCAGCTTCAGGTAGGTATCGTACTGCTCCTTGGTGCGGCGCTGGTCGATATACATCATCTGGAGCACAAAATAGATGCGCTTGCTCGGGGAGTTGGCCATCTCCTCCGTCATGATGTCCTTCGCGCGCAGGAGCGTCACCTTGTTATCGATCGTGAACTCGGTGGCGTTGCGGCCATTGGTGATCACGGCGCCGCCCAGGATAATTCGTTCGTGCGGCTTCAGCTTGATTTTGAGGGGCATAAGAGATCCTTTCTGGATAGATCGGGTGAAATGCGGATGGACTTTGCAGGTTTTAGATAAAATCGAGCAACGACATGTTCATCGTCAGGCTCGCGGCTTGCAGAGAGGCCTGGTAGGCTTGGTTCACCTGTTGGAACTGGACGATCGCTTCGGTCACGTTGGCTTGGGTGCGCTGGTTGATCCCATCCTGACGGAGGTTGAACATCTCGGATTCGGAGCTGCGGACAGCTTCGGCCCGAGCCAGTTTACCGCCCAGCTCGACTTGTGCGAGCATCAGATTGTCTTCCGCGAGGTCAAAATTGTTGGAGGCGGTATCGACGGCGGTGCGCTCGCCGGTAGCGACGGCATCGCGCAGGGCGATCAGCTGGTTGGCCCAGTCGGCGAGGCTGGCGTTGGTCGCGCCATTGGTGGCGGCGCTGATCTGGGTCGAGGCGCTGGCGGGCAGCTTCCAGTCACCCGTGCCGCCCTCGTAGGTAAAGCTGGTGATGTTGCCGTCGGCGTCGCGTGCGATGGCAAAAGGCGTCGTCGAAGTGCCGTCGGCCCCGAAGAGCGGCTGGTCGTTCAACTTGTCATTGAGCACCGTTACCGTCTGTTCGATCAGCTCGTTGAGCGTCTCGACCGTCGCCGCCTGCTGCTCGGCGCTCGGGTCCTGGTTGTATCCTTCCAGCAGGCCATTGGTCTGGTCGTGGAACTTGCCGAGCAAGGCCAGTTGCTGGTCGCTCGTCTTGATCTGCGTCGTCGCCATGTCAGCATTGCGGCGGTAGTTGACCGCCGCCTGCTGGGCCGTGCTCATGCGCGCGACCTGCGCAGCGTCGGCGGGCGCATCGGAGGCGTTCGAAAGCTTGACGCCGCTCGCGATGGTCGACTGGAGCTGCTGCCGGCGCGCCTGCAACTGGTTGAGTTGCGGGAGGATGTTGCGGGAGAGGGTGTCGGATGTGACGCGCATGGGACAGACGGTTTAGCAGTAACTAGATCTGGTTGAGCAGGTCCTGGATCATTTCATCCATGACCCGCATCACGCGGGAGGAAGCTTGATACGAGCGCTGGAACTGGAGCATGCGCGCCACCTCTTCGTCGAGGTTCACGCCGATCTCGCTGTCGCGCTGGGTTTCGAGGTAAGTGAGGATGGTCGTTTGAGTATCGGCATCCTGCTGAGCGCCTTGAAGACGCGAGCCCACCTTCACGGTCAAGTCCGTCAAGTAGCTGTCGAAAGTGCCTTCGATCACCTCGCCGGCTGCGCCCGAGAACTCGCGCGTGGCGAGCTTGCCGATGGCGAGGGCGGCATCATTGCTGGTCGCGCTGCCCGGGCTGTTGGCCCGCAGCGTGACGGCGGTGAGGCCGGTTTCGAGGCGCAGGCTGCCGGCCGTCTGGCCATCGGCGGCAAAAAAGTTCTGCCCCGCCGCACCAGTGGGGTTGTAAACCGCGTTGGTGGACTGGACGAGCTGGCCGGCCACGGCATCGAGCGTGCCCCGGGCTTCGGCGATGATGCCGTTGCGGCTCTTCTCGATCGCGGCCAGCTGGCCGTTGTTGAGGCGCAGGGTGCCGCCATCGGGCCCGCCCACCAGCTTGCCGTCTTGCCAGCTCAGCTTCAGGGTGCTGCCGGCGCCTTCGAGCAGGCTCAGGTTGGAGCCGTCGGTGGTGGTGACCATCAGGTTGATCATCCCGTTGTCCTGCGGCTGCGGCGTAAAGTCGAGATACTTGGAAAGCTCTTCGAGGGCCTGCTGGCGCTTGCTTTCCAGTTCATTGGCCTGCTCGGTCTGTTTCGGCCCGAGGCTGGAAATCTGGCGGTTGTAATCGCCGATCAGGCTCACTTGCTTTTGCACCTGGCCGATCAACAGGCCCGCCTGTTGGTCGAGGTCGCCCTGCATGTTGGCGAGGCGGGTGTCGGTCGAGTTGAGGCGCTCGATCAGCGTTTGGGCTTCCTCCAGCACCTGGGCCTTGGCCGAGCTGTTGTTGGGGGCGGCGGCGAGGGCGTCCCAGGAAGAGAAGAAGGCCTGCAAGTCGCCCCGCAGCCCGCCGGAGAGCGTATCTTCCGAAGCGCCGTCGAGGGTGGAAAGGGCCTCCGTCTTGCCGAGGGTGTCGCCCAGCAGCGTCTGCAGCTCGGAGAGGATTTCGGTCTCCTTGCCGTAGCGGCTGGCCACGCTCTGCTCGCGCATGATCTGGGCGTCGAGCATGCTGTTGCGCACGTCGCTGTAGCCGGTGACGGAGAGGCCCGTCGACTGGACCGAGCGGCCTTGCGTGTAGCTGTGGCTGGAGCCGACCTGGACGACTTGGCGGGCATAACCTTGCGTGTTGACGTTGGCAATGTTGTTGCCCGTCACTTGCAGAGCGCGCCCGTAGGTGTTGAGGGCTTGCGCGTTGGAAGAAATGCCTTGGAGGAGGGCCATGGGAGCTAGGCTTGCAGACTCAGGGAGGTGCTGCGGCTATTGGTCTTGAAGGCCAGGTAGCCACGTTGGTTGTAAGTCGTCTGGCTCTGCGTGGGCTGGAGGTAGCTCAGCAGTTCCCGGGAAAGTTCGTTGGCACGGGCGAGCAGCAGCTTGTTTTGGCGCGAGCGGTTTTGCAGGCGCTCCGTCAGGCTGCGCAGCTCCTTGAGCAGCTCGTCGAACATGCCGTGGGCGGGGCCCTGCACCAGTTGGACGATTTCGCGCAGCGGCGCACGCTCGTCCATCCCCAGTTGACGGCGCAACTGTTGGGCGAGGGATTCGCGGCTGCCGCGCTTTTCGGCCGTGGTGCGGAGCTGCTCTTCGATCGAGTGGGTCAGCTCCGGAAATTCGGCGTAGTTCTGCTCGAGGATGCCCTTTTGCTGCTGCTCGAGGAGGGAGAGCAACCAGGCGTATTCCTGGGCCTCGTCCCGCAAGGCGGCGGCCAAAGGCTGCCATTGGGCTTCGTCTAGAGCGATCATGGTTAGTGGGAAAGGGTATCCGCGTTGGCGGCGGGGGTGGATTGCAGTTGGTGTTGCAGCACATGGCCGATGCCGAAGACGCCGCGCTGGCTGATGCTCTGCGAGAGGCTGTCGGCCAGCATGTAGCGGTAGAGGTCGGGCCCGGCACCGCTCTCGGAGAGCGCGCCGGAGAACATCGGCTTGAGGGCTTCGTCCAGGAACTGGCGGGCAAAAATGGCTTCGAACTGGCCGCTTGCGAGTTCGACCTCGCTGGCGCCCTGCTGCGCGCCCGCCTGCGAGAGCTGGTCGCGCAAGAGGGAGGCGTCGGTCGTCATGGGGCTGATGGCGTTGGTAATGTCCATGGCGGCAGTTATTGGATAATGAGTTCGGCCTGGAGGGCGCCTGCAGCCTTGAGCGATTGCAGGATCGACATCATGTCGCGGGTGGAGACGCCCAGGGCGTTGAGGGCGGAAGTCAGTTGGTCGAGCGTCGGCAGGTCGTCGATCACCCGGAAGCCGCCGCGCTCTTCGGCCACATCGGTCTGGGTGTTGGCGGTCACGACGGTATTGCCGCCGGGGGCGACGATGGTGCCGTCTTCGCCCTGGGTGGGCTGTCCACCGGCGGGCGGGGCAGGGGCCAGCGGGTTGGGCTGGCTCACGTTGTTGCTCTGGCTGATCGTGACCGTCAGCGAGCCGTGGCTGATCGCCACCTTCGAAATCCGCACGTTTTGGGTCGCGACGATGGTGCCGGTGCGCTCGTTGATGATCACCCGTGCCGTGATGTCGGGGATGACCTCCAGCGAGTTGATCACCGCGAGGTAGTTGGCCACCTGGTTGCGCATGTTTTGCGGCACCAGCACATTGACGGCTGCCGAATCGGTCGCCTGGGCCACGCCGGGGAAGCGCTCGTTGATCGAGTGCGCCATCCGCACCGCCGTGGTAAAATCTGGATTGAGCAGCAAGAGGTTGAGCATGTCGCGCTGCACGATGGTGGTCGGCACCTCACGCTCCACGATCGCGCCGCCGGGGATCCGGCCCACCGTCGGGTGGTTTTTCTGCACCGTGGAGCCTCCGGAGCCGCCAAGGAAGCCGCCTACCGCGATGGGCCCTTGGGCGACGGCGTAGACGACGTTGTCGGCACCGCGCAGCGGGGTTTGCAGCAGCACGCCGCCCTGGATCGTCTTCGCGTCGCTGATGGAGCTGACGACCACGTCGAGGCGGGTACCCTCACGGGTAAAGGCGCCGATCTCGGCCGTGATCATGACCGCGGCCACATTGTCGCTCTTGATGTCTTCGGTATCCACCTGGACGCCGAAGCGGGAAAGCATGTTGGCGACCGACTGCAGCGTGGCCTTGCTGCTCGTGCCGTCGCCATCGCCCGCCAGCCCCACGACGAGGCCGTAGCCGATCAATTGGTTAGACCGGCCGCCTTCGACCACCGTGAGGTCTTTGATGCGGGAGGCCTGGGCCGACGCGAGGCCGGCCAGGAGGCTGAGGAGGAAAATGGCGAAGAGGCGCTTCATGGCTCAGAACGGGTTGGCCCTTTCGATCATGCGGGTAAACCAGCCCTTCTTTTGGGCGTCGCTCAGGCTGCCTTCGCTTACGAATTCCACGTAGGCGTTGGCCACCTGGCCGGAGGTGACGGTGTTGGTGCCGGTCACGTCCTGCGGGCGCACGACACCGCGCAGCACGGCGTAGAGGCGCTCCTTGTTGACCGAGACGATCTTGGCGCCCTCGACCACCAGGTTGCCGTTGGGCAAGGTGTCGATCACCGTCACGGAAATGGGCACTTGAGACACGCTCATGGTCTGCTCGTAGCTCGCATCGCCACTCGCGTAATCACCCCGGAAGATGCTGGAGAGGTCGACCTCGATCGGCTCGCCGCTGCTGTTGGTGCCGATGTGCAGCGGGTGCAGGTCCTTCTCGTCGATCAGGCGGAAGATTTCCGACTTGAGGCCCGAGGTGGAGCCGGCGTTCTGCATGTTGGGTCCACTGGCGGAGAGGGAGGCGTTTTCGCTGACGAGCACCGTCAGGATGTCGCCCACCCGGGAAGCCGTCTGGCGGGTATAGAGGCCGCGTTCGTCGTTCGTCGCCTTCTTCCAGAGGGATTCCGCCGAAGCGGTAGAGACGGCGAGGACGAGCGCGAGGCTAGAAATTGACTTGCACCACATTTTCATCGATGACGCGGGCGGTAATGTCCTTGCGGCTTTGCAGGTTGCGGACGCGGATGAAGTCACCCTTCTGCCCGTCTTCGAGCGCGACGGCGGGCAGGGTGATGACCATGGCGAGGTTGCTGGCCTGGGCGTCGATCAACGCACCCTTTTTGATCAGGGGGCGGGTCGTCAGGTTGCGCCAGGCGAGCGGGCGGTTGGGCTGCGTGGGCAGGGCCAGCTCGTAAGCACCGAGGTCGACTGCGGCGTCGACCAGCTCTTCGCGGTAGCGCAATGTGTCGACCTTCTCCAGGATCAGGTCGGCCATTTGGGGGGCTTCACCGCGGCGGGCGCTTTGACGGGCGACGTAGACTTCGAGCCAGTGCTCGGCCCGCAGTTGCAGGCTCGCTTGTTGCACCGGCACGCCATCGCTCGTGATTTGGTAGCGCACGTAGACGCTCTGGCTCAAGTCGGCCGGAGCGGAAAGGATTTGCAGGTCGTAGCTGCCCTTGACGGCAGCGGGGACGACTCGGCCCTGCGGCTGCAGCACGAGGTCGCCGCTCAGGCGGTAATAGCTGGCCAGCTTGGCCTGCAGCAGGCCCACGACCACCTCGTGGCCCAGCTCCATCACCGTGGCGCTTTCGGCGACCACCTTGGCTTGGGCGGGGGCGGACGTAATCACCGGGGCGGCGCTCTTTTGCGACGCGGCTTCCACCATGGCGACCGGCTCGAGTAGGGCCATCAGGCTGTCCGCCGGAGCGGCAACGAGGGCCTGACTACCGACGAGCAGGAGCGGAATGGACTGGAGGATGCGGATCACTAGCGCTTGAGCTGGTTGACGGTGGCCATCATCTCGTCACTGGTCTGGATCGCCTTCGAGTTGATCTCGTAGGCGCGCTGGGCGACGATCATATTGACCATCTCCTCGACCACGTTGACGTTCGACATTTCGAGGTAGTTCTGGCGCAGCACGCCAAAACCATCCGTCCCGGCATTGCCGACGACGGGGGCGCCGGAGCCTTGGGTTTCTTCGTAAAGATTGCCGCCGAGCGACTTGAGGCCGTTCGGGTTGCTGAAGCGGGTCATCTGGATCACCGGGCCGGGCACGATGCCGTTGGGCGTCTCGAAGCTCACTTCGCCGGTCGGCGCGACGAACACGCCGGTGACGTTGGCCGGGACAGCGCCGAGGCCGGTGTAGACGAGACCGTTGTTGTTCACGATCTGGCCGGTCGGGTCGACCTTGAGGGAGCCGTCGCGGGTGTAAACCGTGGAGCCGTCGGCGCGGGTCAGCTGGAAGAAGCCCTCGCCGTCGATGGCCACGTCCCACTGGTTGTCCGTCTGGGTCAGCTGGCCTTGGGAGAACACCTTGGTGGTGGAGACCGCGCGGCTACCGTTACCGACTTCGATGCCGGTCGGGGCAGTGCCGCCGCCGCCCACATCGCCGCCCTTGGGGGCCTGGCTTTGGTAGAGCAGATCCTGGAATTCGACCTTGGAGCGCTTGTAGCCCGTCGAATTCACGTTCGCGATATTGTTCGCGATGTTATTCAGGTTGAGCTGCTGGGCTTCCATGCCCGTGGCGCTGGCGTAAAGGGAAAGGTTCATGGCCGGTGATCAGGGTTAGCGGGTATCGCCGAGCGTCTGGATCGTCTGTTGCAGACGCTGATCGTAGCTCTGGATGATCTTCTGGTGGGTTTCGTGCGCGCGGGAGATCGTGATCAAATTGACCATCTCCTGGATGGGCTGGACGCCGGATTCTTCCACAAATCCTTGAGCGAGGCTGATGGCGTTCTGGTCCATCGCTGCGGCGCCCGGGTCGTTCTCCGGATCCACGCGGAACGAGCCGCCGGTCGGGATCAGCTTTTGCGGGCTTTCGAATTGGGCGATCTGGAGGTTGCCGAGCGGCAGCAGGCCTTGAGAGACGCGGCCATCGGCGGTGATCTTCAGCTGCCCTTGGCCGGGCGTGAGCTGGATCGGGCCGGCATCGCCCATCACGAGCGAGCCGTTGCTGGTCACGAGGTAGTTCTCGGGGCTCACGTGGAACTCGCCGTTGCGGGTGTAAAGCGTTTCGCCGCCCGCCGCCTCGATCGTAAAGAAGCCCTCGCCGGTCAGCGCCACATCGTTCGGGTTGTCGGTCGAGCGGAGGCTGCCGCCCGCGAAGTTGCGGGTCTGTTGGTAGGTGGGGGAGCGGCCCTCGGAAGGCGCGCTCATCAGTTCGGCACGGGTCGAACCGGGCAGCTGGCCCGCCAGCGTGGCTTGAAAGGAGCCTTGGACAGGCTTGAAGCCCGCCACTTGCGCTGCGGCCAGATTATGGGACACAGCTTGTTGCCAGCGCTCCAAGCCGTTCATCGCCACTGCACTCTGGACCATGCCTAATTGCATACTCATCGAATAAGCAACCACGGTGCCGCGTTTTATAATACGCTCTTTATCAGTGCGATAAAGTTTTCTCTCCTCGTGACGCTTTTCTTGGCGGCAACCCTTTCCGCAGCCGGGCGGAAGAGTTTTCCATGCCCTGCGGCATGCCAAAGGCCTAGACGAGACGCTGGGCGGGAGACAATTTTTCCACCGGCCCCTCAATCGCTTTCAGCTTCAGGCACTCCGACCCGAGGCGGACGACGACGCGCCCTTCGTAGACGAACAGGATCGAGCGATCGGCGTGCTTCGGTAACTGTTCCAGCACGTAAGGATTCTCGATCGTCTCCACGTCGCGGATCACAAAACGCTCGCCGGCGATGATGGCGAAGGCCCCTCGGCCTCGTGTGGCAAACGCCCGGATGCGGCGGCAAATCTGCTGCGCGCTTTCCCCAAAGTCGATCCGCAGGTCCTCTTCTCCGGCGCGGTAATAGAGCAGGGGAAGCTCGCGGGGCCCAGGTAGCGTTTCGCTTGCGGGCAAAGGCGCGAAATCACGGGTCAGCGCCAGCTCAAAGGCATCAGCCTCGGCCTGGAAGCACAGCTGGTAGAGCAGGCCCGCATCGAGATCCGGTGAAAAAGGGATGCGCACCCGCGAAATGATGGACCCGGTGTCGATCCCATCGTCCATCAAGTGGCACGAAGCACCCGCATCGCGGCCATGCAGCAGCGCGCCGTTGATTGGGTGGGGCCCCTTCAGGTCGGGCAGGCAAGACGGGTGCAGGTTGACGAACCGCACGCCCGGCAACGGCTCCGTCAGTGCCGAAATCGGCAGGATAAACGGGCAGCCATTGGATACGACCACATCGGCCGACTGCAGCTTGAGCCAGTCGAGCAACTGTCGTTTGCGGTCGAAGGAAAAATGCGGCACCCCCTCGGCTACGAGTCGCCGCTCCAGGTAAGAGCCCGCCACGGCAGCAATCCCGGCCACGTTCAGCCCCAGCCGCACCATGCGTTCCCACGCGTAGGCACGATTGGCGATCAGGAGGTATTGCCGAGGCTGCATCGGCCCGACTTTGCTAGGAGAGCGTCATCTCTGCAAGCTGTTGTCGATTCACCTTGCCGTCGGCGTGCTTGGGCAGGGGAGACAGCGATACGATCTGCTCCGGCAACATGTGTTGCGGCAGGCGGCAGCGCAGGGCCATCATCAGCACCTCGCCGTCGAAATCCTTCGCGTTGACGTAGGCGACGATGCGGCCTTGGCCCTGGGCGTCGCGCAGGTAGACGACCGCGCACTCCGACACGCCCTCCAGCGAGCCCAGCGAGGCTTCGATCAACTCCAGCTCGATCACGTGGCCGCTGCGCTCCACACGGTTGCGGCGGCTGCCGACAAAGTGGTAGTAGCCCGTCTCCGGGTCCTGGCGTACGAGATCGCCGGTGCGGAAGACCGTCTCCGGGATGTGCTTCTCGTTTACGTAGCGGAAGAAAGCCTGCTCGGTGCGGGCGGCATCGCGGTAGTAGCCCAGCCCGAGATTTGGACCGCTCAGGTAGAGCTCGCCCACTTGACCCACCGGCACGGGCTGGCCTTGATCGTTGAGCACGTGGGCCTGGAAGTTTTCGGCGAAATGGCCCAAGGGTAACAGGCGGTCTTCGACCAGGTCGCGTGGATTGACGGTGTAGGCCGCGCCGATGCTCGTCGCTTCGGCCAGGCTGTAGACGTTCATCAGGCGGATGCCGGCGCCCAGGTGGCGGGCCAGCGCGCGCAGCGGAGCCTTGGGGAACGTTTCGCCGCCAAAAGCTACCGTGCAGAGGCCACGCAGGTCGCCCGGGCGCAGCGCGTGCAAGCGCAGCAGGTAGATCAAGAGCGAAGGCACCGAATACCACATCGTGCAGCCCATGTCGTTGACCGTATTGATCAGTTCGCGCGGCTGGTGCAGCACCTCGCGGCCAATCGGCACGAGCGAGGCACCATTGAAAAGGCTGCCGAAAAGATCGAAGACGCCGTTTTCGTAGGCGAGGTGGTTGAGGTGCGTAAAGACGTCGTCGGGCGACACCATGAAGCGCTCCCGGACCCAGGCCACGAAATTCAGCAGGTTCGCATGGGTGATCATGGAGGCCGTCGGCTGGCCCTCCGCCTCGATGTCGAACATCAGGTAAGCCGGGTGGTGGCCCGTTACCGCCGGGGTCTCCATCAGCTCATCGGCCGGGTGTGCCATCAGCTCGGTCTGGATCTGAGGATCCTCGAAACAGATGAGTCGACGCCCCACATGGTTGGAGAGGGCGCAGGCGCGCAGGCGGTCGGAGCGCGAGGCCAGCACCAGTTGCGGGCGGGCCTGCTCCATCATGCTCTGCAGGGTGGCGTCCGGCAGGTTGAGGTCGAGGTGGGTATAGATCACGCCCATGCTCAGGGCGGCCAGGACCGTCGCGAAGGCGTCGATCGACTGGTTGGGGAAAATGCAGACCACGTCGCCCATGCCCAGCCCGCGCGAGCTCATCAGGCGGGCCATCTGCCGCGCCCGCACCAAAAGTTGACGGTAGGTGACGTTGCGACCGTTCGGGTAGCGGAGCGCAGGACGGTCACCATGTTGTTCGGCTACCGCAGAGAAAGAAAGTCCGAGATTATAGTGATAGCTAGACATGGTCAGGAGCGGTCGGAAAATGATGGGCGAAGATGAGGATCACGATAGGCTGGAAAATAGGCGCTATCTAAGGCATCGGCACTATTGCTCCAATTTTCATAGTAAGCATGGTTAATGATTCGCCCAATCAGGTAAGATGGGCGCTGGATCGTGGCCCAGCCCCGCTTGAATTGCGCCAGCCCGTCGTTCGGGTCGTCCTTGAACCCCGCACCTCCGCCGAGATTGAGAAAGCGGAAACCCTCCTGGGCATAGCGGGCGATAATCGCATCGAACAGCGCGAAAGACGCCTTCGCTTCGTAGCCCGCCGGGCTGTAGGCCCCCAAGTGGTAATGCGTATCGATACCGGCGTCGGCCATCAGGATCATGCCCACGATCTCGCCGCTCTCGCGGTGGCGTGCGGCAAAGGCCCGGCACCCCGGCTGGCCGAGCAGGACCGCAAAGCTCTCCCGGGAAAAGCGCGTCAACCCCGTGATCTCGTGTCGGCGGATCAATTCGTCATACAGGGCGCACCAGGTGTCCAGCACCTCCACGGGCGAAGGCAGCTCCTCGACTTCCACTACTTTGGCGGCGGCACGTGCGTAGCGCTGGTGGTGTTTGCTGAAATGCGAGGCCGGCTCGTTTTGCAGATCCACGATCTGGTGCTGCTTGAAGGGACGGCAAAGGGCGGGAAAAAGTGCCTGCAGTTGAGCCTCCGTCACGTCCGCCAGCGAATCGGTCACCCCGACGAGGCTGGCGTAACGCGGGTCGAGTCCCGCGAGGTCCTCTTCCAGCGCCTGCCAGTTAGCCACCTGCAGCAAAGGGTAGGGCGCCATCAAATCCCAGCCTGTCGCCTGCCAGGCGCGCGCAAGTAAATGGCCACCTGCGCGGGGCAAGGGTACCGGTTGCATCCATTCGGCAAAGCTCTGGGCATAGCCAGCGCTGGCGTAGAGCGGGGTAGACTGCGACGCGGCGGCCACGACTAGTAGGACATTGCGCGCGACGAAAGGTTCCCGGCAGCGGCACCGGCCGAGCTGATGGTCGAAAGCATTTGCGCCGCCGTGGCGTTGAGCTGCGCCGAAGCCGCCGGATTGCCTCCAATGATCCCCATGATCCCAGAGCCGCCCCCCATCGAGCCCATCAGGCCGAGGATGTTGGAAGAGCCGCCGGCTGCGCCCAGCATGGCGGCAGCGGCAGCACCGTTGGCCGAGCCGGTGGCAAAGCCCTGTTGCAGCTGCACCACGCGCATCACCTGATCCTGGGCCTGCGCAAAGCTCGCCTTCTGCTCGGCAATGACTTCGAGCGCGGCGTCGATCTTCTTCACGTAGCCAGCAAAGTCGAAATCGCGTTCGTAGGAATCGGCAGATTCGTAGCTGAAAGTGGCGTGGATCGTCTTGCGGTCATCCGCCCCGTAGCCCTTGTTCTCGAAGGTAAAGCGCACCCCCGTGCCGAGGTCGATGTCGTGTTCGCCCTGCGCCGACAAGTCGAGACCGCCGACGCGGCTTTTGAGCATGCCATCGGCGTCGTAAAGCTCCACCACCGATTTGGCGCCCTTGTAAATCACCTTCATATTGTAGACGCCGCTCTCCAGCTCCTGCTTCACCGGGTCGACCCCGTTGGTTTCGATGCCCAACAGGTTCAGCGCGGGGCCGGTGTAGCGGCGGCGCGCCTTGAAGTCCCAGTCTACACTGCTCGTCTGGTTGGCGGCTTCCTTGCCGTCCTGCAATTCGTGGAAATAGACCTGCTTGTAATCGAGGTCGGCGTAGAGAGAGACGGGGCCGTCGTTCTCGTAATCCCACTTGTCGTAAGATTGCAGCACCTGAAGCTTGTCGATCGTGAGCTCCATCCCGATGCCCATCTGCACCTTTTCCTGGCCGGATCCGCTCAGGTCGACGCCCTTCTTCGTCTCCAGCAACTTGCCGAACTGGTCGCGAATCTTGATTTGCGAATCCGGCCCCTGATAGACGATCTCCAGCTTGTAGTTACCGTCCTTCAGCTCCGGCATGAAGTCGGTGCGTTCGATGCCGCGGGCGGACGAAATATCCAAGCCCTTGAGGCCCGAAGACTGGTTGCGGACGAGCGTGGCGACATCGTAGCCGACGTCGATCTTGGCCCCGGCAGGGCGCTTGATCAGGTCGAGCGATTCGTCGCCCGAGAGGCCGAGGCTCTTGATGTCGAGCTTGACCTTGCTGGCGCCGGTGTTGAGCACGACTTCGCGCCCATCGAAAATTTCCTTGTTCTTGAACTTCGTGGCCTGCACCACCTGCTCGAAACCGGTTGTCAACGAGCGGAGCGCCCCGAAGTACTCGTCGTATTTATGGTCGGGCAGGCTCCCCCGGGAGCCCAGCACCGCATATTCCCGCATCGACTGGAGGTTGTATTGGAGGTCGTCCAGACGACCGGAGGCACCGAGGATCAGGGAAAGCGATTCGTTGGCATTGGAGGTGACGATCCGCTTCTCACGTGCCGTTTCGGCGGAAGACGTGGCGGTGGCACTCCGCGAGGTCGTAAAGGCCAGCGGGTTGATGAACTCGCGAATCTGCTGGGAACTGAGGCGCTCCATGGGGAAAAGCTTTCCGGGTTGGAATATCGACCACTTGTGGAGCAGGGTTAGTGCCTTTTGCATAGGTAGCGCGTTAAGTTCTTACCCTATAAGCAAAAAGGGCAGGCCCGATCAGGCCTGCCCTTCTTGAAAAGGAGGAGATACTGTCTCCACCTCGGTCGTTAACCCACGAGGGAGAGGACCGACTGGTTGGACTGCGAGGCCAGGGACAGCGAGGAGATACCGAGCTGTTGGCTGGTTTGCAGGGCCAGGAGGTTCGCACCTTCTTCGTTCAGGTCGGCGAGCGTCAGCTTGTCCGCACCTTCTTCGAGGGTGTTGATCAGGTCCGTGGTGAAGTCTTGGCGGAGCGAAACGATGTTCACGTTCTGCGACAGTTGCTTCGCGTTGTTCACCAGGGCTTGGTCGAAGGCTTCGAGGTCCTTCACCATTTGCTGCAGGTTACCTTGGTAGGTGCTGTCGTCCACGAAGCTGATCGAGCCAGCCGTGCCGTCTGCGCCTTGGCCAGCGCCTTCGGCGCCGGTGATGTCGGCCGAGCGGATACCCACGACGGCGGCGTTGGCGGAGCCGGTGCCACCGGAGGCGATGCTGGAGCTGTCGACGTTCAGCGTGATGGCGTAGGTCTGGGACACCGTGCTGGTGCCGACCGTGCGGGAACCGGTGATGTCGGAGAAGTTCGCGATTTCACCGTTGGAGTCGGTCGTGACGCCGGCGGTGGAGCCTTGGACGTTCACACCCTTGATTTCGAGGGTCGAGTCGCCGAAGGATTCGTTGAACTGCACCGTCATCGTTTCCGTGCCACCCGAAGTGCGGTCAGACTGGGCCGACTGCAGGAGGTTCACGCCCTTGTAGGACGCGTCCTTGGCAAACTGGTTCAGCTGAACCATCAGTTCATTGAACTGCTTGCCGGAGTTGGCGCGGTCGTTGGAGTCGGAGCTGGCGAGGGCTTCGTCAACCACACCCTTCATGGCGCCGACGATACCGCGCATGGCGGTGATGCCGTTGTCAGCCGCATTCAGCGTGCTGATCGCCTGACCCATACCGTCGAGGCGAGCTTCGAGCTTGCCGGCGCGGTCATTGAGGTTCGACGAGGCGAAGAAGTTGGTCGGGTTGTCAATCGCGGAGTTGACCTTACGACCGGTGGCCAGACGTTCTTGAGTTTGGCCGAGAGTGGCTTGCGTCTTTTGAAGCGAAGCCAGGTTGGACCGCATACCTGCGGATAGAGTAACGCCGTTCATGTGAACTACCTTTCTGGTGATGTATGTTTTTGAGGAAGCGGCTTCTGCCGCTGTCAGCAATTCTTGCCGACGCCTTATAAATCGGATGCCCTAGACGCGGTTGAGAGAAAAATGTGAGAGATGCGAAAATTTTTTCCGGGCACAAAAAAAGCGCCCCCGCGAGAGGGCGCTTTTTTATCGGAGTCACTGTCCGAGGGATTAACCCACGAGACTGAGGACGGACTGTTGGCTTTGCGAGGCCAGCGACAGTGACTGAATCCCCAGCTGCTGCGAAGTTTGCAGCGCGAGGAGATTCGCCCCTTCTTCATTCAAGTCGGCGAGCGTCAACTTGTCCGAGCCTTCTTCGAGCGTGTTGATCATGTCCGTCGTGAAGTCTTGCCGCAGGGACACGATGTTCACGTTTTGGGACAGTTGCTTGGCGGTGTTGACGAGGGCTTGGTCGAACGCCTCCAGATCCTGCACCATTTGCTGCAGGTTGGTCTGGTAGTTGTCGCCATCAACGAAGCTCAGCGTATGGCTGGTGCCACCGGCGTTTTGGCCAGCGGCGGCCGTACCGGTGATATCTGCCGAGCGGATGCCCACCACGGCCGCATTGGCCGCGCCGGTGCCACCGCTGGTGAGGCCGGTGCCGTCGATGTTGAGGGTGATCGCGTACTGCTGGGAAACCGTGTTGGTCCCCACCGTGCGCGAGCCCGTGATATCGGAGGCATTGGCGATTTCACCGCTGCTGTCCAGCGACACGCCACCCGTCGCACCCTGCACGTTGATGCCGGTGATCGAGAGCTGCGAATCGCCAAACTTTTCGTTGAATTGGACTGTCATCGTCTCCGTCCCGCCGGAAGTGCGGTCGGCCTGGTCGGACTTCAGCAGGTTGACGCCCTTGTAGGAAGAGTCGTCCGCAAAAGTCTTCAGTTGGACGAGCAGCTCGTTGAACTGCTTGCCCAGGTTCGCGCGGTCCGTGGAGTCGGAGCTGGACAGGGTTTCGTCAACCACGCCCTTCATCGCACTCACGATGCCCCGCATGGCAGTAATACCATTGTCGGCGGCTTCGAGCGTGCTCACCGCCTGGCCCATGCCGTCAAGGCGTGCTTCGAGGAGCGTAGCACGGTCGTTGAGGTTGGAGGCGGCGAAGAAGTTCGTCGGGTTGTCGACGGCCGAGTTCACCTTCCGGCCAGTGGCCAGACGTTCTTGGGTGTTGCCCAGCAGCTTGGAGGATTGCTGAAGCGACACGAGGTTAGCGCGCATACCGGCGCTAAGGGCGATGGAGTTCATGATGGCTACCTTTCTGGTAAGGATGGAGATGTTCTAGCTCCAAGGGAGGCCCCACCGTGGGGCTTCCCAAAGTCAAAAGGAAAGGCAGTCCGAAAGGTGACTCAGTCGAATGAGAAAAGGTCTATGGTCAAAGAACGACCGCCGCTCTGCGAGCCGACGGTAAAAAGTGGAAGGGGAGGGGATTCAGGCCGCCTCCCGTCTCAGGCCGCGCCGCGGGATTAACCCAGCAGGCTCAGGACGGACTGATTGGACTGGGAGGCCAGCGAGAGCGACTGCGTGCCCAGCTGTTGGGCGGTCTGCAGGGCCAGCAAGTTGGCGCCTTCCTCGTTCAGGTCGGCCAGCGTCAGCTTGTCGGCGCCTTCTTCGAGGGTGTTGATCAAGTCGGTCGTGAAGTCCTGGCGCACCGTCACGATGTTGACGTTCTGGGCCAGTTGCTTGGAGGAGTTTACCAAGGCCTGGTCGAACTTCTCGAGGTCCTGCACCATCGCGCGGAGGTTTTCCTGATAGGTGTTGGGGTCGACGAAGCTGATCGAGTGGCTGGTGCCGTTGGCGTTCTGGCCGGCGGAGGCCGTGCCCGTGACGTCGGCGGCGCGGATGCCGACCACCGATTGGTTGGCTACGCCGGTGCCGCCGCTGGTGAGGCCGGCGCCGTCGACATTCAGCGTGATCGCGTATTGCTGCGACACGGTAGCGGTGCCGATCGTGCGGGCGCTGGTGATGTCGGAGGCGTTGGCGATTTCGCCATTGGTGTCGAGCGACACGCCGCCGGTGGAGCCCTGGATGTTCACGCCGCGGATGCCGAGCGTGCTTTCGCCAAAGTTTTCGTTGAACTGAACCGTCAGCTGAGTCGTGGAGCCGGAGGTGCGGCCGCTTTCGGACGACTTGAGGAGGTTCACGCCCTTATAAGAGCCATCGCGGGAGAAGCCGTCGAGCTGCGAGAGCAGTTCGTTGAACTGCTTGCCGAGCACCGCGCGGTCGTCGGAGTCGGAGCTGGAAAGGGCTTCATCGACCACACCCTTCATCGCGCTGACAAGGCTGCGCATGGAGGTCATGGCGGTGTCGGCCGCATTCAGGGTCGAAATCGCCTGGCCCATGCCGTCGAGACGCGCTTCGAGTTGGGCGGCGCGGTCGTTGAGGTTGGAGGCGGCGAAGAAGTTGGTGGGGTTATCGACCGCGCTGTTGACCTTGCGACCCGTGGAGAGGTGCTCCTGGGTCTTGTTCATCAGGTTGGACGTCTTTTGCAGCGAGACCAGATTTGCCCGCATGCCGGCTGAGAGTGCGATGTCGCTCATATTTCCGAAGCTGGTTGGTTGTGTATTGAGTGAAGTTGAGTGATTCGCGATGCGGCGGCGGGCCGCTGTATTTCGCTGAAAATTCTTTAAGCGCAACCGATGCCACTTCTTGGAATGCGTTGATTTTCAATAAGATGAAATTTTTGCAATTTTGGCAGGCACCTCTTGCCAACTTGCGGGGAAAAAGTTTCCACCGCTGCAGGGACCGTAAGGGGGAAGCTTTTTCCGCCTTTGACCCGTGATTTCGACGGGTTTATCTAAACTGATGCCTAGCCGGACCGAACCTTTACGTATCTTTATTGTCTACTGACTTATGTGTGGAATTGCCGGAGCCTTTGATGCCTCGACCCGGGAGTCGCTGCCACTGCAGTGGGTGCGCGAAGCGTCCTCCTGCCTGGAGCGTCGGGGCCCGGACGCGGAAGGGTTTGCCCAAGGCCCAGGATACGCCTTTGCGCACCGCCGCCTGAGCATCATCGACGTCGAGGGCAGCCCCCAGCCCTGGGTCGACGCCGAAACGGGAGACGTCCTCGTCTTCAACGGCGAGATCTATAATTACCGCGAGCTGCGCGCGCTGCTGGAGGCCGAAGGGCACACGTTCCGCAGCGAAGGCGATACGGAAGTGCTCCTGCGCGCCCTTCAGGCCTGGAAGCGCCAGGCGCTCAGCCGGATCAACGGCATGTTTGCCTTTGCCTACTACCGCGCCGCCGAGCACCGCCTCTGGCTGGTGCGCGACCACGCGGGCATCAAGCCGCTCTTCTTCGCCTTCGTCGGCAGTCGCTGCTATTTTGCCTCCTCGCTCGGCGCCATACTGACATTTCCGGGGATCAAGCGCGAGTTGGACGTCGTCACCTTCTCGCATTACCTCTCCACCATCCGCACCACGCTGGGGCAGCGGACCCTCGTGCAAGGCGTCAGCACGCTTGAGCCCGGGAGCATGCTCGAGCTCAGCCCCCGCCTCCCGGTGGCCATGCCGCACCGCTACTGGCAGCTGCCCGCCGTGCCCGCCTCGGCCAAGCGCCAGCGCGACATCCGCGAAGTGGCCGAAGAAGTGCGCGCGCACGTGCGCCGCGCCGTGCAGCGCCAGTTGATCAGCGATGTGCCGCTCGGCGGCTTCCTCAGCGGCGGTCTCGATTCGACCATTATTGCCAGCCAGGCCAGCGAGCTGACCCTCGGGCACTACCACTGTTATACCGTCGGTTATGAGCGCGAAGGCACCTTCGGCCAAGCCTATCACGAGTTCCCCTATGTCGACCTCGCGGCCGAGGCCTACAACCTGCGCTGCCAAAAGACCCTGCTGAGCGAGGAAGACTACCTCGACGACTGGCAGCACCTCATCGCGCAAAAAGGCCAGCCCCTCAGCACGCCCAACGAGGTCGGCATCTACCGCCTCGCGCGCGCGCTGCGCAAGGAATATACCGTGGCGCTTAGCGGAGAAGGGGCGGATGAAGTTTTTGCCGGTTACACGCTGCCCTATGCCTCCGCCTGGGATTTCGAACGCGCCGGCACCCTCGGCGGCTGGCCTCAGGCCGAGCGCGAAGCCTACCAGAAGTCGCTGCGCCGGCTCTACGGCGTCGACCAGTTTGGCAACCTCACCGAGCACTACTTCCGGCTCAATTCCTGGGTACCGCTCAGCCTCAAGTTCCAGATCCTCAACCCGGCGACGATTCGCGACACCCAGAACGACGAGCCCATGTTCCTCCACTACCTCAAGGTATTGGAAGGGCTGAAGGAGCTCTCGCCGATGGACCGCTACCTGCACCTGCACGCGCAGATCAACCTCGAAGGCCTGCTCAGCCGCCTGGATTCGAGCACCATGGCCGCCAGCGTCGAAGGCCGCGTCCCCTTTACCGATCCCGAGCTGATGACCCTCGCCTTCCAGTTGCCCGACCACCAGAAGTTGGACTGGGCCGACGACGAGGCGCGCGAGATGGGGAAGACGCTTAACGCGCAAGAGCTCGACCAGCGCGGCCTCGTGCTGCCCAAGCGCGTGCTGCGCGAAGGCTTCCGCCACGAAGTGCCGATGGAGATCCTCACCCGGCCCAAGGTTTCGTTCCCCACGCCCTTCCAGGAATGCCTGGCTGGCCCCTGGCGCACCTTCGCCCGCGAAACCCTGCTGGGCTCCGAGCTGGTAGATGAATTGTGTAACGGAGAGGCGGTACAGTTCCTGCTCGAACGTTCGCAGGAACGCATGTTCAACCTCGCCCTTTGGCCATTGTTGAACATCGCGCTCTGGGCAGAGTCTCACGATATAAGCCTGCCCGCCGCGAACTCCTCCTCCGACGTGGCTTCGGCCACCACTCCATGAAACACAACGTGCAAGCCGCTTACCAGAAAGTCCAGGCCACTGCCTCCACCCCCATGGAACGCCTCCGCCACGTGACGCGTCGGGCGCTGGAGCATTGCACCCATCAGGAGACGGAGCAGGCGCTCATCGGCCTGCAGCACCTGCGTAGCGGCCTCGATTACCAGAAGGCCCCGGAAGTCGCGCTCGGCCTCAACCGCATTTACGACTACTGCGACACCGCTGTGCGGGAGGGAGACTGGGGCGAAGCCATCCGCATGCTGGCCGGCCTCGACACCATCTGGGACCAACTGGAAAAGCGCGACCGCCGTGAGCCGTGAGCCATCCAGTGCCACCGGCCGCAAGTTCCTCGGCTCGCACTTCGTCACCTGCAACACCTACGGGCGCCTCTATTTAAACCGCGAAGGCACCGCTTACGTCGGTAACTGCCCCCGCTGCGGCCAATCTCACCGCGTGCGCGCCGGAGCGGGTGGGGCGAATGTGACCATGGTGCAGATCGTCTGCACCTATGCCGTGTATCGGCGCTGAGTGGGCCGCGCGCTACCTGAGGTCGAACGGAAACTCCTGATCGACCCATACATTGATAGGCTTGCCGTTCTTCTTGCCAGGATTGAATCTTTGATCACGCATGGCAAAAATGACTGCTCCGGTAAACAAGGGATGGTCGGAGTGTTCTATCACCATAATGCCGGTACGCCCGTCATTATTTATCAAATACTTAAGCTTAACGCTTCCTGTGATCCGCCTGTTTTTTAGAGCGATCGGATATGTGATACGCGGATGCCCGATCATAGTTGGTTTTTCTATGTCGTCGCTCAGCTCATAAATGGGATTATCCTCCTTGTCATCCTTCCAGAATGGAGCATTGGCCGGAATGGCAAATGCTTTGGTCTGCCAGGCATGAACGTCTTTATCCCCGATCTTTGCTGGCTTGTAGCGGGCTCTGTTGAGAGCTAGAAGAATTTCGCCTCGGAACGCCGGATCGTTCGACTCGTGGATGATGACTGGGCCGACCCTGCCGTCGTCCATAACCGCATAGCTTAGCACGACAAGCACTTCCTCCGCCGGTACGGAAATAGTCGGGGGCCGACGAAAAACTGGTGAGACTTCTACTTGCGGCTGCTCGGTGACATCGGCGGCGGCGTAGATAGTACGGGCATCCACCTTGGCCGGCTTCTTGCCGGCTGGCTCTGTTTTTTCTGCGGGAGCAGCTTCCACCGCCGGAACGGCGCCCGTGGGGGAGAACAGGGTTGCGGCAATCGCCAGTAGCGTTGCGGCAGGGTGACCACAGCGTCTGGGTGGGGTAAGGGAGCAGGGCATTTCTTCAGAAACCAACGCATCCTTGCGTTGGCAAGCTCAAATGTCCACAGCCCCGGTTCCGCTCTTCTACACCATGCCCTCGAGCGTCATGGGGAGACGCTTCAGCGTGCGGGTGAGGGAAGCCATGGCGAGGTTGGCCTGCTGGCGCTTACCCCCAAAGAGCAGCATCCAGCCCGGTTGCTCGGTCAGGTCGATCGCTTCCGGTGCAGGCTCGATGTTCTCGATCCCGTAGATGCCCTCCTGCACCAGCATCTGGTCGGCCAGCTGGATGGCGGCAGCGGTCAGCGCATAGCGACCGGCGCGAGTGGGGGCAAACTGGTGGGCGATGCCCTCGTAGATCTCCGCCTTCATCCGGTTTTTCTGGAGATAATAGGAGGCGATCTGCGCGTGGTCCCAGCCGATGAGGCGCTTTTCTTCTTCCACCACATCGCGCGGGTTTGCCCAGGTGCGCTGGTGGATGTCCACAAATTCATCCGGGAAGGCGGCGGCCATCACGATCTTGCCCACCTTGTGGAGCAGGCCGATCAGATAGTCCGTATCGTCTTCGTAAGCAATGTCGGCCACGGCGAGGATTTCGCGAGTGAGCAAGGCCGAGCCGATGCTGTGCTGCCACAACCGGCGCCATTCGATGCCCTTCACGTTGCGCTGGATCTGCTCGAAGTCCTCGATCACCGGGGTGGCGAGCGCGAGCTCCTTGATCTGGCGCAGCCCGAGGTAAAACACCGCTTCCTCGATATTGGTGATCTTGTGCGAGATCCCGAAGAAGACGGAGTTGACCAACTTGAGCAGGCGTGCAGTCAACGACGGGTCGCGGCTGATGATCTCGGCGATCTGGGCCGTAAAGCTGTATTCCGTGTTGAGCAGGTTGCTCAGCGCGTTGCTGATGCTGCGAAGCGAGGCCAGGCGCGGCACATTGTCGATGCTGTGCCGGATGACCTCGTCGGAACGGGGCATTGGCTGCGCGGCAGGATTCATAGACGGATCGCTTTGGCGAGAATCTTGGAAAGCTCTTCCACAATATCGGGCGAGGGGTAGCTCGGATCACGGGCGAGGCGCTTGGCCAGCTCGGCCACTTCGGCGCGCACTTCGGGCATCGTGATCAGGCGGTCGACCATCTCGCGCACCTGGTTGAGGGCCAGTTGATCGGTCGTTTCGCTGGCGGGGGCGGAAGAAGATGCACTGCCGCTGCCATTGCTACGCCGCACGGCTTTGTATGAAGAAACGCGTCGATCGTTGTTAATCCTCATGGCTCAGTTACGGTGGGGCAGAGTGTAGAAAAGTGATTGGGAGACAACGCCTAAAAAGCGTCGGGGGCTGTAAGTAGCCCGCTGGTCGAATGCTTCGACCGGAGCCTCGACCGTTCTGGCCTCGGTGCTGGCAGCCGCCTTGCGCAGGACGGGATTTCCAGCCGTTTCTGTATGATCGGCGCTCCAAAAGGTTTCTCCAGTCAAAAGATCGACCAATTGCGCCTGCATGGAGACTTCCATCGGCTGATAGGGGCGGAAGTGCTGCAAGTCCACCACGAGCAGCCCTTGCGCACCGTAGGCATCGCCGATGCGCTGCGGTAAATCGCGCGGCAGGCGCTCCTGGCTGCCCAGCTGCGGCCTGCCATACCACTCGCGCAACGTCTCACGCGGGATCTCCACCACTTCGAAGCGCGCGCTCTGCCGCAGAGCCTGGAGCACCACTTCGTCCACATAGCTGTCGGTATAGTCCTGATAATCTTCCCAGTAGACGGGAAGCACGGCCACACGTTGGACATGGAGGGGCAGGGAAGGGGCCGCCTCGTAGACGTTATTGACCGGCACCCGCGCGTCTTGAGGGTTCTTGCTTTGGCAGCCGGCAAAGGCCACCGCGAGAAGCACCGGGGCCAGCAGGGCGAGATGCGTGAACGAGAGCTTCATGGGAGCAAATAGGTAAATCGGTTGTTTGCGGGAATCCTTTATAGGAGGAGAGTTTTTCCGCCCTGTTATTTTTTTGTAATGAAAGCGATTTTCAGGCCGACTTTTGGTTTAGCAGGCGTCCACCGCGCCTGAACCTAATTTTGTGCCCGCCGAACTTCCATTGATCGGCCGAGAAGCCGAGTTGCAGGCGCTGCAGGAGGGGTTATCGATGCCCTATGCCCGCAGCAGCGCCTGCTTGCAACTATCGGGCCCGGTGGGGATCGGAAAGACACGCCTCGTCAAAGAGCTGCTGGCCCAGCTGAAGCAGCGGCAGCGCTCCATCTGGGTCCTGGCGCTGGACAAGCAAACCTTGCTCGAAGGCGGGCCCACCTTGGTGTCGGCCCTCCAAGTCCAAGGCCTCAAGCCCGATCTGGAGCGCCTCGCGGAGCTCTTTCGCCAGTCGGCGCGAGCAGGGGAGGGCGACCTCGCACAAATTCTGATCGATTTGTTCGAAAGCCGTTCGCGCTCCGGCTGGACTCCGCTCACCCGGCTCGTCTTCGTGCTGGAAGATTTTGCCGCCTGGCCTGAGTTCAAGCTGCGTGAGTGGCGCTCGGCCGTCCGCATGCTTGGAGCCGATGAATCCAACATCATCGAGCACATCGACTTCGTCGTCACCGGCCACGATGCGGAAGATCTTTCCCAGGCGTGGCAAGACTACGGGCTCGCAGAAGTGTCGGTGGTGCCGCTCGTCCTGAGCCCCCTCACGGCTCCGGCGGCGGAGGCCCTGCTGCACGCGCTGGGGGTCCCCGGCCCCCGGCACCGCCCGCTGGTGGAGCAGGCCCAAGGGATGCCGGCCACCCTCCTGGCGCTGGCGGAGAAGGAGAACGCCGCGCGCGCGGAAGCCTCTCAACTCAGCCTGGTGGAGGCCTTGTTCGACGACTTTCCCTCGCGCTTTCACCCCTTGCTCCACGCTGGCGCGGCCCTGCACCAGCTTGCCCGCGATGGGATCGAAATCTTGCTCAAGCGGCCTCTGCTGGGCGAGGAGTGGAAAGAATTCGCCCGCCTCTGTCGCGAGGCCCTCCAAGAGGCAGGCGTCACGTCCTGGGGCGCGGACTTTCGCCAGCAAATCCTCGAATACGCCCAGCAAGTCCTCAAGCGCCCGGCTTTCCCCGACAATCTGGTGAGGGCGATCAACGAGCTGACGGATATCTTGCCCGACGAGATGGTCCGCCGGCAAATCGTCTTCTTTTCCCCTTTCTTCTACTTCACCAGCGACCTGCTGAAAGAAGTTTACCCCGGCCAATCGGCTGCGTTGGAGGCGATGCTCAAGGCGCGCCCCGAGGCATTCATCGAGGTAGAGGGCCTCTACCAGCTCTCGCCCGAGCTGCAGCGCCCGGTGTTGGCCTATGCCGAGTTGACGGGCTTCGACCGCGATGGCCAGACGCGCAGTCGCGTGCAAAAGCTCTGGAAGCTGCGTCAGGAAGGTCTGCGCAAGGACATAGAGCAGCAGGAAAAGGACTACCAGGACCTGCAGCAGCGCCTCGATTCCTGCTCGCGCGAGCTGGATCGCCAACTGAAGAGCTACCAAAACCTGGTGGAAGACGAGAACCGCCTGCGGGAGGCGCAAATTGTCAAAACCGTCGCCCCCCGGCCTCAACGCTCCGGGCCCACCCGTCTGCACCGCACCATCGGCGGAATCGCGGCAGAAGTGCTCGGTATCTTTTTCCTCTACAACGGGATCATCTTCACGCGCGACTTCAACGTGGTCTACTGCTTCATCGGCCTGGTGCTGGTGATGGGGGGGATCATGGGGAATATCGGCAGCCCTCAGCCGGCGTTTGCCCAAAGCGCCCCGGTCGCACCGCGCGCCCCAGTCGAAAACCGCGCGACCGAGAACGCTACGCCCAGTCACCTTCGCCGCCTCCGCGAGTATCAGGTGAAGACGCTGCAAGAGCGCAAGCGTTCGCTCCAGCAGCGCATGCAGCGGATGAAAAAAAGCCTGCAGGAAACCGAAAACCGGCTCCAACAGGCTTACGTTTACTAGTGGTGCGAGAAAGCCCGATCCCTTCGAGGGCCGGGCTCCCATCAAAGCCTCTTAGGCCGAGACCACGGCGGCCCCGGCGGTCGCGTTCTCCGGCAAGTCGGCCGCGACGGCCACAATGGAGAACGGATCGAGGATCAAGGCGATGGTGCCGTCGCCCAGGATGGCGCCACCCGAGACGCCACGCACCCGGCGCATCATCGCGCCCAGGCTCTTGATCACCACTTCCTGCTTGTGGACCATCTCGTCGACCAGCATGGCGAAGTGTTTGCCAAAGGTTTCGATGATCACGAGGTTGCCCTTGGTCGGGTCGGTCACGGCGCCCTCGATGCCGAATTCCTCGTAGAGGCGGATCACCGGGGTGATCTCGTCGCGCAAGACGACGACTTCGGCCTTGCCGTAGAGCACGCGCATCTGCTTCGCCTCCGGGCGGATCGTCTGGCGCACGCTGCCGGTCGGGAGCACAAACTTTTCGTTGCCCACGCGCACCACGAGGCCGTCGATGATGGCGGTGGTGAGCGGCAGCTTGATCTTGAAAGTCGTGCCCTGGCCGGGGGCGGAAGTCACCTGCACGGTGCCGCGCAGCGATTCGATGTTGCGGCGCACCACGTCCATCCCCACGCCACGGCCGGAAATATCCGTCACCTTTTCGGCGGTGGAGAAGCCGGGCAGGAAGATCATCTGGTAGATCTCTTCCTTCGTCAGATCGCGGTTGCCGTCGATCAGGCCACGCTCGGTCGCCTTCTTGAGAATCTTCTCGCTGTTGAGGCCGCGACCGTCGTCGGAAAGCTCGATCACGATGGTAGAGCCCATCTGGTAAGCCTTGAGGGCGATCTTGCCCGAGGGGGTTTTCCCGGCCTTGATACGCTCTTCCTCGTTGGCTTCTAGGCCGTGGTCGATGGCGTTGCGCACCATGTGCACCAGCGGGTCGGCAATCTGCTCCACCACGCTGCGGTCGAGCTCGGTGTCTTCACCCTCCATGATGAAGTCGACGCTCTTGCCAAAGCCACGGGAAAGGTCGCGCACCATGCGGGCAACTTTCTGGAAGCTCGGCTTGATCGGCACCAGGCGCAGCGCCATCGAAGTGTGCTGCAAGTCCTTGGTGATGCGCTTGAGCTGGTTCATCATGCGCTGGAAATGCTGGTTGGCATGCATCGCCTCTTCGCTCGCGGCGGCCAGTTGGCTTTCCACGATCACGAGCTCGCCCACCATGTCCATCAGGTTGCTCACCTTTTCGTAGTCGACGCGGATGGTGGCGTTGACGCGGGCATTTCCGTTGGCGCTCATCTGCTGCTCGGCCTCCTTCAAGGCTTCGGCGGCGCGGGCGGTGGCGAGGGAGACGGGGGCCTTGGCAACAGCCTCGATTTCGGGCTCCAGCGGCTCCGGCTCTTCATCCTCTTCGGCAAAGCCAGTTGCTTCCTCTTCCTTGTGCGCGGCGACTGGGGCAGGGGCGGTTTCGCCCGAGAGCGCACGCTGGGTGGCCACTTTTACCTCTTCGATCAGCGCATGGACAGGGATGGCCACATCGGGCTGATGACCGGTGCGCAGAGCCTTTTCGATCTGCTCCGTCAGCTGCAGCAGGCGGTCGCGCGACTGGAGGATCAGGGTGATCAACACGCTGTCGAGCTTGATCGTGGCGTTGCGAGCCAGGTCGAGCAGGCTTTCGACTTCGTGGGCCAGGCGCTGGATCGCTTCCAGTTGGAGGAAGCCGGCAACACCTTTGATCGTGTGGTAGGCGCGGAAGACGGCGGCGAGGGCCTCAGCGTCTTCCGGGTCGTTCTCAAGCGTCAACACCTGTTGCTCGACGACTTCGAGGTGTTCGTAGGCCTCGGAGAGAAATTCGTTCAGCAGCTCCGGGTCAGACTCGAGGTCGACGCGCTGGGGCTGTTCTTCGGCCGGGGTATCTTCGCTGGCGGCTGCTTCCACCTCTTCGGCTGTATTTGCCTCGGTCGCCTCGCCGTCAAAACCGAAACGGTAGGCCTCCAGTGCGCCCTTCGCGTCGGTGCCGGCGTGGGCCTCGCACCACTGGAGCCACTGGCGGAACTCGGTGATGGTGGCATCGTCCCACGGCTTGGCGTCGTCGAGCAGCTGGTCGAGGTGGGCCTTGGCTCGGTCGCGGGAGCCGATGAGCGCCGGGTGGATATCCAGCTCCATGTCGGCCCACTCCGAGAGCAGGGCGTAGACGGGGATCATGCCTTCGTCCTGACCTCCGCGGGCCAGCATGATTTCAGTCAGGAGTCGATTGATGAGGACTTCAAAGTCAGCGGCGGACATGGGCAATACAAGTAGTTGAGTACGGGTAAAATCTCTAGAGGTAGATCGGCGCGATGCGGTCAGGTTTTACCCCTTTTCCGAGTCCGTGACTCTTGTCGTCATTTTTACACAATTACGGCTAAAGTTTTAGCCTCGGTACACGAAATTCTATGGAAACCGCTTCTCCGTGATTCACCCCAATGAAAAGACCTGCTTACCCCCATACACGTATGTTTAACCCGCTCTTGCTCTTGGCCTGTTGTCTCGCCCTGGTCTCTGCCGTCCAGGCAGGCACTGCTTTGGCCAAGGCCGACGGGAGCTCCGAGGATGCGGACATCCTCTTGTTCGCAGGCGAGAAAGTCTACTATCACCTCGCCGGTGACGCCAAAGACGCCTCCGTGCGCACCTTGAAGATGGAAGAGCTTGCCCCTGAAGGGCAGTCCGCCGTTTTGGCCTGGGCCTCTTCCGATACCGACCACTCGGCCGTGACCAAGGCCGACCAGCCGCCGGAGCCGATCCACACCGTGGGTCCCGACACCAAAGGCCTCTCCGGCATCAAGGGCGTCGTCTCCATCGGTCTGGTGATCGACTCCAAGGGCAACGTGGCGCGCGCCTTCATTGCCAAATCGACCGACGAGCGCCTTAACGCGGCATCTCTGGCGGCCGTAAACCAATGGAAATTCCGCCCGGGCAAAAACGGTGGCGACCCCGTCAACGTCATCGTTTTCGTGCCCATGCAGTACAAGTCGTAAGACGTTCCGCGCGTGATGTTTCCCGTTATGAATCTCCTTGAGCGTTACCCCCGAAGCACCCTGATGGCCCACACGTTGTAGAAGATTTTTTAACGGACTGAACAACACTATGAAACGAAACACGTTCTCCACCTTCACCACCATCAAGACGATGGCTCTGGGCGCTGCATTGCACCTGGCCATGGTCTCTTGCCTTTCCGCCGGCATCATGCTGCCGATGGAAGACGGCAGCCGCCAGTCTGCGGAGCTGAAGCTGGTGGCAGGGGAGAAGGTGTTCTACCACCTGGCTTCCGACTCGCTCGACAAGCCCGTCCGCGTGCTCGAAATGGGCACGCTGAGCGCCGCCGACCAGAAGGCCGTCCAGAACTGGGCCGATACCAGCGGCGGCCTGTCCGCCCTCGTCAAGGTCGACAGCTCGGCCGAGCCGATCCATACCGTGGGGCCCGATACCAGTAACCTCGGCAGCACCAAGGGCGTGGTCTCGGTAGGGCTGGTGGTAGACGAAAAGGGCAATGTCGCCCGCTCCTTTATCATGAAATCGACAGACGACCGTCTGAATTCCGCCTCTTTGGCAGCCGTGGACAAGTGGAAGTTCCGCCCGGCCAAAAAAGACGGGAACTCTGTCAACGTAGTCGTGGTTGTTCCCATCCAATTTAAATCCTAAACGCTTTTCTCAATGAGCTGGAAGAATCTGAGTCTCGGGCAACGCATTGTCGCCCTTTGTGTATTGGTAGTGATTCTGGTCTGCGGCATCGCAGCCAGTAGTTATGTAGGGATCCTCCAGTTGAACCGAGGTTTCCATGCGGCACTGGCCAGTACCGAGGAAATCAATGCGGTCAATCAATTGGAGGCCGGAATCCAGCGCACGCGCGCGGCGACCAACGAATATCTCGCCACCGACCGCGCCGCAGACCTCGAAGAAGCCAAGAAGCAGCAGGTGGAGCTGCACGATCAGATTGCCAATCTGCGTGCCAACAGCTCCGAGCTGAACGTCACCACGGTCGCCGGGCTCGAAAAGACCCTCGAGACCTACACCGTGGTTTTTGAAAAGATTTCCGTCGCCAAGCAAAAGATCGCCTCCCTGCGCGACGAGCAGATCGGGCCGCAGATCGCGTTCCTGCAAGGCGAAGTCAATTCCTACCTGGCCGACGCCCGCTCCTCGGGCAACGTCGGCTCGGCACTTTCGTCCGCCACCTCGCTGGGCGAGCTCTACGCCATCGAGTCCCTCATGAAGGACTTCCTGCGCACCGGCGAAGTCGCCACCGTGACGCAAGTCAAAGAGAAGCTCAACAAGCTTTCCGAAGACATCGGCGAGCTCAAGCGCCAGCTCGAAGAGCTCCGCGAACTCGATGAAACCCTCTTCGACGCCGACACCTACCAGCGCTTCGAGTCGTGGCAGATCCAGCTCCTCGCTCTTACGGCCGCCGTCAGCGAGCTGCAGGACTCCGTCCTGATGGCGAACAAGGAGACCGCCGAGTCGCTCCGCCCCCTGCGCGATCAGTTTGCCGCCGGAATCCTCCAGCTTCAGGAAAACGTCTCGCAGGCCCAGGTGGCCCTCAACCAAAGCGTTGAAGACACGACCAATGGCGGCAAGATCCTCGTCGGCATCGTCAGCGTTGTCGGTATCGCCGTCATTTTTGTGCTCAGCTTCTTCATCGTCCGCAGCACTACCCGCCGGATTCAGGAAGTCGCCAACCACATCTTCCACAGCTCCAGTGAGACGCGCGAAGCTTCGGGCCAGATCTCCCGCAGCAGCGAAGTCCTCGCCGATGGTGCCAGCCGCCAGGCCGCTTCGCTCGAAGAGACCAGCGCCTCCCTCGAAGAAATGGCCGGCATGACCCGCAGCAACGCCGCCAACGCCGAAGAGGCCTCCCGCCTCGCGACCGAAGCGCGCTCCGCCGCCGAAACCGGCTCCAAGGACATGCAGCAGATGACGGAGGCCATGAACGCCATCCAGTCGTCCAGCGACAACATTTCCAAGATCATCCGCACGATCGACGAGATTGCCTTCCAGACCAACCTGCTCGCCCTCAACGCGGCGGTGGAAGCCGCCCGCGCGGGTGAAGCCGGTGCCGGTTTTGCCGTCGTGGCCGATGAAGTCCGCAGCCTTGCCCACCGCAGTGCCGAGGCCGCCCGCGAGACCACCGCCAAGATCGAAGACAGCCTCCAGAAGAGCGCCAACGGCGTGCGTATCTGCAATAAGGTGGGCGACAGCCTCGACCAGATCGTGGAGCGCACCCGCAACGTCGACCAGCTCGTCGGCCAGATCTCCGCCAGCTCGAAGGAGCAATCGTCGGGCATCACCCAGATCGAGCGTGCCGTAAGCGACATCGACAAGCTGACCCAGGAGAACGCCGGTCTGGCCGAAGAAACCTCCAGCGCCAGCCAAATGCTGATGGATCAGTCCCGCTCGATGGAAGAAGCGGTTACCGACCTCTTCCACGTCATCGGCCTGCGCCAGAACGAAGAGATGGTCGCCTCCGCCAAAGCCCAAGGCTCGCGGACGAAGCCCCGCGCCCAAGCTCAAAGCAACGTAGACTGGGAAGAAGCCGAGCACGATCACCGCGACCGCGACGACGATGACTTTGACGAAAAGCCCTTCTTTGGCTCCAAGCCTGCCGGTCGCGAAAATGCGCTGAAGGAAGCCCCGGCCCCCAAGCGCCTCCAGCACCAGAAGGAAACCGAACTGCACTTCGACGAAGAGCCCAAGCGCCAGTCCAAGCCCCGCGCCCTCAAGGCCGAGCACAAGCCGGAAACGCCCTCGTTCTTCCGCCTCAACGGCGACGAAAAGCACAAGTAGGCCCGCCGTTCCGCGAAGCATTCAGGATTTATAAAAAGACAACCTCCATCGGTAACCGATGGAGGTTGTTTTGTGAAACGGGAGTAATTGGACTGTAGGCCTGTGTTAAAGCGGGCGACACGCCAGCTTGCGTAAGTGCTTCTACATTAAGGTCGGAAAGATGGGGTAGGCGCGGGCGGCAAAATTTGCACCCTCTCAGGAGGCCGACGCTGCCGGCGTGCCGGAACTTTCTTTCCGCTCGCTCTTACGGTCGAACCAGATCTTGACGCCCAGCACGAGCAGGCCCACGACCGATACCACGATCAGCCCCACCTTCATGCTGTCGTTGTTCTGGCCAAAGTAGGCGATCATGAGCGCGAGCGGCAAGATGCCCGCTACCGTCGCCAGCAGGTATTGCCAGAAGCCCAGCCGCAGGATGCCCGCAATGAAGCTGATCGCATCGTTGGAGAGAAAAGGGGAGAGCCGGGCGATCACCACCGCCCACAGGCCGTAGCGATTGGCCTCGGTCGTGATCTTCTTGACCGTTTTTCGACCCACCAGGCGCTCCATCGACTCTTCGCTGAGCGAGCGGCCCAGCGCATAGCCTACAGTCGAGGCGGTCAGGATCGCGACCACGTTGATCACGGTGCCCCAGATCGGCCCATAGGCCAGCACAGCGATCACCATCAGCAAGACGGTGGGCATCACCAGCAGGAACATCTGCACCACCATCAGGAGGATGAGCAAGGCGGGGCCCCAGGCTCCATATTGGGAGACCCATTCCTTGATCCGCTGCTTGTCGTCCGACATCAGCACCTCCCAGGCATTTTGAGCCCAGTCCTGAAAGCTGGGTACGGCGAAGTAGCTCACGACCACCCCCACCAGCAGCAAGGCGGAAAGGGTCAACATCCATTCGGAAGGCTCACGAGGCGCGCGCATATTGAAAATGCTGCAATTTCTGCGCCATCAATCTTGCTGAGTTGCGAGGAGGCGGTCCCGAAACCCCTCATGCACAGGCTGATCCCCCAAGTAGATGCTAAAGTAGACGCGCGCAAAATCTTCTCCGGGGATCATCACCTGCGGTTCGCCATTGAAGAGCAGAGTCGTCCCTTTATTCGGCTGGAAAAGGAGCGCATAGCGATCTCCCTCTGCGATGGGCACCAGCGCATCATAAAAGAGCTGGATCTGCGACTGGAGCGCCTCCAGCGTCGGCGCGTTGTGGTTACGGCGCAGCACCTCTTCGCTGAGTTCCTCCAGTTGGTCAGTCGAAATATCCCGCGCATAATTCAACTCCAGCAGAAAGGGGCGCTCCAGGGCAGGCCACGAGACCGGCGCGCCCGCATGGGTGTAGAGCGTGCCTTCGCATACGGTAAATAACAGCCAGTTGATATGCGCCTGTGCCCGCCGCTCCAGTTTTTCGCCCAAGACCTCTCGCAGCACCGTAGCTTGCACGATAGGGGTGTAGAAGAAGAAGGCCGTAGTGCAGAATGCAAAAAGCGCCCCCTTTGCCGTCCTCGTCCAAAAGCAACCGCTCATAATAGCCGATTGTGTCTCCAAGAGGCCTGCTTTGCAAAGCGGACCCGGCAGGCGGATTTTATCGGCGATGAATGAGCGGAAGCGCAGGAAAGTGGTGATCGGCGGGATCGCCGGCGGATTGGGTCGAGCCCTGGCGGCTCGTTTGCAGGAGCAGGGCGACCAAGTCGCTGGGCTGGGGCGGGAGTCGGAGCGCTGGGAGGCCTTCCGCTCCGATCACCCCGATCTGCCTGCCTTTGCCGCCGATGCGCGCGATGGCGAAGCTTGGGCTACGGCTTTTCGTGCCGCAGTGGATGCGCTTGATGGAGTCGACGCCTACGTCCACGCGATTGGTAATATTGCCCTCAAGCCTGCCCACTTGATGAAGGACGACGAGTTTCGCGAAGTGCTCGAAACGAACCTCACCAGCGCTTTCATTGCCCTGCGTGCTGCCCTGGAGCCGATGCGCCGGCAGAAGCATGGTGTCATCGTCTTTGTGAGCAGCGTTGCCGCTGGATCCGGTTTGGCCAACCACGAAGCGATTGCGGCGGCGAAGGCCGGGATTGAAGGTCTGGTCCGTGCCTCGGCTGCGACCTATGCGAGCCTCGGCCTGCGGATCAACGCCATTGCCCCGGGCATGATGGATACGCCTGCTGCTGGTCCACTCTTGGCCAGCGACGCGGCCCAGCAACTCTCCGCCCGCCTGCACCCGCTGGGGCGAATTGGGCAACCTACTGAGGCCGCCGCACTGATCGACTGGCTGATCGGCCCCGACGCTGGCTGGGTAACCGGGCAAATCTGGAATTTGGATGGCGGAATGAGCAGCATTTTGCCCAAACCCAAGCTATAGTAGAAGATGGATCGCGCGGACTTACTGCTGATTCTTTGGGCGGCGCTCGGCTTCGTCGTCACCTACGGCTTGCTCTGGGTCTATCAGTGGCGCCGCCAGGATGCGACGATTGTCGATGTGGGCTGGCCTTACAGCCTCGCCGCTGCGGTGCTCTTTTTCGGCCTCGTGACCGATGGCCCGCTGGCGCACCGCCTGCTGTGGGCGATCCTCCCAGCCCTCTGGGCCGCGCGCCTCGGCACACACATCCTCACCCGCCGCGTATTGAGCAAGGAGGGCGAAGACCCGCGCTACCGGGCGCTGCGCCGCCACTGGGGCAAACACGCCGATCTGCACTTCATCTGGTTTTTCCAGGCCCAAGGGCTCGCCAACATCTTCCTCACCGCACCCATCCTGCTGCTGATGAAAAATCCGCAGCCCGGCCTTTCGAGCTGGGAAATCGTCGGTGCGGTTATCGTGATCGCCTCTGTCGCGCTCGAACGGGTGGCCGACAACCAGCTCCACGCCTGGAAGAGCAACCCGCAAAACAAGGGCATCACCTGCCGCAAAGGCCTCTGGCGCTACTCCCGCCACCCCAACTACTTTTTTGAATGGTGCCACTGGCTGGCCTACCCAGTCGCCGGCCTCGCCCTTCTGGATACGTCTCTGGCCCCCTGGTGGCCGCTGACGCTGCTGGGCCCTGTGCTGATGTTCATCCTGCTGGTCAAAGGCACGGGGATTCCCTTTGCCGAACAGCAGTCGCTGGAGCACCGAGGCGAAGATTACCGCCGCTACCAGCAGGAGACGCACGCCTTTTTTCCATGGTTTCCCCGTAAACCCGCCCGCCCCGTGCAACCGTCCTGATCTCCGCCCATGTCCACTACCTCATCCCTCGAAGCCAAAGCCCCCACACCCACTACCAGCCTCAACTTGACCGCGCTCGCCGAACGCGGCGCCTTCCCGGATGTGCTGGTGCGCTGGGCCATCCGCCAGAAGCTGGCCGCCAAGCTCGTGGAAGAGCGCGGGGTGGGGCACGACGTTTCGGTCGACGATTTTGCGGCCGAGCTTGAAGACAGCCCCATCGCGCTCGCGACCGACAAGGCCAACGAGCAACACTACGAGCTCCCGAGCGAATACTTTGCCCAAGTGCTGGGCCACCACCGCAAATACAGTTGCTGCTACTGGCCGGCGGGCACCGCCACGCTGGAAGAGGCGGAGGCCGCGGCGCTGGAGCAAGTGGTCGAGCGGGCAGACATCCGGCCGGGCCAGCGCGTGCTCGAGCTGGGCTGCGGCTGGGGCAGTTTTTGCCTCTATGCCGCCACGCGCTTCCCGGAAAGCGAATTCGTCGCCGTCTCCAACTCCCGCACCCAGCGGGCCTACATCCAGGGCCAGGCCGAGATGCGGCACCTGAAGAACCTCCGTGTGGTGACGGCCGACATGAACGGCTTTGCCCCCGAAGGCACCTTCGACCGCGTCGTCTCGATCGAGATGTTCGAGCACATGAAGAATTACCGCCAGTTGATGAAGCGCATCGCTTCATGGCTCAACCCGGGTGGCAAGCTCTTCGTGCACATCTTCGTCCATCACACCTTTGCCTACCATTTTGAAGACGAAGGCCGCGAAGACGACTGGATGGCCCACTACTTTTTTACCGGTGGCAGCATGCCGAGCGACGACCTGCTGCTGCGCTACCAGGACGACTTGCGGATTGCCGGCCACTGGCGCGTCAACGGGCAGCATTATTCCCGCACGCTGGAGGCCTGGCTGCAAAGGCACGATGCGGCACGGGCGCAGATCATGCCGCTCTTCGAGGAAACTTACGGAGGAGAACGTGAGGCAAAGCTTTGGTTCCAACGCTGGCGCATGTTCTACCTCGCCTGCAGCGAGTTGTTCAACTACGCCGACGGCTGGCAGTGGCACGTCAGTCACTATCGCTTCGAAAAGCGTTAGTGGTGGATCTGCCAACGTGCTGTAAAAACCTCATGGCTACAGCTTGATCTTGCCAACGCGTCGTGGCGGATCCATTACTGGCGCCGCTATGTCACTCATCACCCGCGCCTCCTCTCTCGCTGCGCTCGCTCTCGTTTCCACCTCGCCGTTGCTCGCAGAGCCGGACCTGGACGGCCAATGGCAGTCTCTCGGTCAAGGCTTTGACTTACCGACAGGCGACGCGACGAACATCACGTTCTTCAGCTTCTATAGTGTCGGTATCGAGGTCGACGGCTCGACCTTTACGCAGACGGAGATCGATCTGCTGAACGACAGAGAATTCGAATCCGAATCCGGCAGCTTCACGCTCGGTCACGGCCCCGCTACCGGCTTTTTCTTTGCCAACCTTGAGGGCACGCCCATCCGCCAATGGGTCAATACCGAGGGCGACGTGCTCCTGTGGCCGGCGACCCAGACTTCCCTTCCCGACGACGAGATCGAGCCCTTTGACCGCGACATCTTTTTCGAGGTCGCGCTGAAGGTCCCGGAAACGCTCTCTGCCGAGGCCATGGCAGGGACTTGGATCGGTGCCGGCTACGAGGTCCATATCGACGGTTTGATCCTCCATACGATCGCCGATTTTTACGCCCGCACCTACATGGTGACGATCCGCGCCGACGGCACGCTCGATTACGCCCTTACCTCGACCACCGATGAGGATGAAGAGGACCAGCTCGGCTTGACGTTTCGCGATGTGGGCTGGAATTTCAGTGGCGGCTATTTCGTCATGCCGAGCAACCCGGACCAGATGGGCATCGTCAATGCGGCGCACGACATCATGCTGTTGGCGGGGATCGAGGTAGAAACGTTCGACACCTTCGTGACCCAAGATGTGTTCCTCCGCCAACCGACGAGCCTTGTTGCCGACGACGTGGTGGGCACCTGGGCAGCAGCGGCGCTCTACCTGTGGGACGACTTGATCACCAACGCCTACAGCGGCGGCGAGGTCGAGCGCGACTTGATCGACCTGCGCGCCGACGGCACCTTCACGGTCTACCCGACCCACATGACCGAAGGGATGACCGGGCCTTATCAGGCCGAGGGCGTGTGGGAGGTCGAGGCGCAGCACCTCGTGTTGACTTTCCAGGGCGAAGAATTCCCGCTTTACCTCAACGCGAGCAAGAACTTCGCCGCGCGGGTGGAAGGCGAAACGGACTTCGATGGCGGCAACATTTCCGCCACCTACTTCGTCAAGCTCAGCGACGAAGCCATCGACCCGGCGCTGGCCTACTACCCCGGCAGCGAACCGCTCGACCACGACGGCCTGATGCGCAACCCGTGGTTTGGCCACTACTGGAGCCAACACTACCCCTGGATCTACCATCCCGACCATCACTGGCTGTGGAGCCAAGGCGACGGCGGCGCGTCGATGGTGTATTACGACCAGACGCTTGGCTGGGTCTACACCACCCCCGAGCTTTACCCGATGATGTGGATCTACGATTACGAGGGCACTACCGGCTGGTTCAGCTTCATGCGCCGCAACGATGCCACCCGCGTCTTCTGGGATTTCGCGGTGGGCGCCAAGCTGATGGTCAACGACTAGCGTTACAGTCAGGAACGCTTTTCGCCCCGGGAGGATGCTGCCGGGGCTTTTTCGTGCGCGGAGGCCAGAAGGGCTGCCCGAAGCGCTTGCCCGGTGGTCCGGTTCCTGTTCTAGTCGAACGCCGTATGCCTGATTTAGCGAAGTGTCCGCCCGGCTGGTATGTCGTGCAGGCTCAGCCCAAACGCGAGCACCTGGCAGCCCAGCTCTTGCGTTTGCAGGCGGGTGTACCGACTTTTTGCCCTCGACTGGCGTATCTCAAGCACACCGCGCGCGGCAAGGTGCGCTTTGTCGAAGCGCTGTTCCCGGGCTACCTCTTCGTCTGGATCGAGCGCATGCCGGAGGTTTACCGCCAGCTCAAGGCCATCAAAGGCGTGCGCGACCTCGTGGCCTACGGTGACGCCGTGCCCCGCATGCCCGAGCACGTGATCAAGCAGCTACAGGCCCAGATCCAAGGCGACCAGCCGGCGGAAATGGATGAGCCGGTGCTGGTGGCAGGCGAGCGCGTGATCGTGCTGGATGGGCCGTTCAAGGGATTCGAAGCGGTCGTCAATTCCGTCCTCCCCGCTCAGGAACGGGTGGCCGTGCTGCTCGACTTCCTCGGCCAGCCGCAAACGATTGAATTTGCCCGCGACGACCTCGATTCGCTCGACGCCCCGAGCCCTCGCCAAAAATGGTCGCAACTCTGATCTTTCCATGACGCTTTCCGTCATCATGCCGGTCTACAATGGCCGCGAATACCTCGACCAAGCCCTTCGCAGCCTGCAGCAGCAGACGCGGCCCTACGATGAGCTCGTGGCGGTTGACGACGGCTCGACCGATGGCGCGGGAGAGCTGCTCGATGCCTGGGCCGCCAAAGACAGCCGTATCCGGGTGATCCATCAGGAAAACCGGGGACTGCCCAAGGCCCTCAACGTCGCCTGGCAAGCCGCGCAAGGGGAATGGCTGGCCCGGATGGACGGCGACGACATCTGTTACCCTCACCGCTTTGAGTATCAGCTGAAATACCTGGAGGCGCACCCGCAGGTGGTCTGCCTTGGCACCGCCGTCAAAGTGGTCGACCCTCGCGGCCGTGTGCTCAGCGTTGGCCTGCCGCCGGAGCGCCATGGCGAGATCGACGCCCGCTTGCTGGAAGGCCATGGCAGCGCCCTGTATCACCCCACCATCATGCTGCGCCGCCGCACGCTGGAGGCCCTTGGTGGCTACCGCGAATCGGTAGAAATGGAAGATCTCGACCTGTTCCTGCGCCTCGCCGAGCAGGGCGAAGTCCACAACCTGATGGACGTGTTGCTCGAATACCGTCTCCACCTGCGCAGCACGAATCACCGCCGCCGCGAGAAGCACGAGCGCATGGTGCGCCTCTGCGTGGCCGAAGCGCTGGAGCGCCGGGGGCTAGACCCGCAGGAGGCCGCCGACATGCCGCTGCCCGAACGTACCGACACCCTCAGCTCCGTTTATTTCGAATGGAGCTGTATGGCCTTTCAGCACCGTAATTTCGGCACAGGCTTCCACCACGCGCTCAACTCGCTGCAGTCGGCCTGGACGAAGCCGGAAGGCTGGCAGCGGGCCGCCAAATCGCTCAAATACGGCGTGCACTGCTGGTTTACCTCGCACGAAAGCCGCACCTACCGCTGATGCCCCGGATCTCGATCATCCTTTGCACGCGCAACCCCCGCGCGGATTACCTCGAAGCGGTCCTGGCGGCTCTGCGACAACAGACGCTGGAGCCCTCCGCGTGGGAGCTGATCGTCATCGACAGCGCGTCGGACCGGCCGCTGGCCTCGCAGGTCGACCTCGTGTGGCATCCGGCTGCCCGCGTCATCCGGCTCGATCAACCGGGGCTGACGCCTGCCCGCCTTGCCGGCTTTGCCGCCGCCAAGGCCGACCTGCTGCTGATGGTCGACGACGACAACGTGCTGGCGCCCGATTACCTGGCCGAAGCCGTCCGCATCGGCGAAGCCTGCCCATGGGTGGGCGCGTGGGGCGGCAACGTGTGCCTCGTCTTCGAGCAAAGCCCTCCCGACTGGCTCGAACGCTACCGGGGCTTGCTGGCCGAGCGCACCTTCGACCGTGTTTACTGGAGCAACGACTACCTCAATGCCAAAGTGCCCTGTGGCGCGGGCATGGTGCTGAGGCGGGCGGTCGCGCAGGCCTATCAGCAGCGCACCTTGGCCGACCCGGCGCGGCAGGCGCTCGACCGGAGCGGCGACAGCCTGCTCTCCGACGGCGATACCGACCTCGCGTTGACCGCCTGCGACGTCGGGCTGGGCGTGGGGGCATTTCCGAGCCTCACCCTGCAGCACCTGATCCCGGCCCGCCGCCTCACGCTGGAGTATATCAACAACCTGCACGCGGCCATGATCACCTCGGGCCTGACTTTGCGGGCGCTGCGCCCGGCTACGCGGGGCGAGGTGGATGCGCCGGAGGGGCTGGTGACGCGCCTGCGCTGGTGGGGCCAGTGGGCCCGCGCGAGCCGGGAAGATCGTGTGATCCAGACGACGGGCCGCGAGGCACGTGAAGAGGCCTTGAAACGCCTGCGGGAGCGAGGCTTGATCTCCTGATGCGCATCCGGCACTTCAGCCCCACGTATTTCCACCCCGACTCGGTGATGGGCGGGGGCGAACGCTATGTGCACGAGCTGGCGCGCTTTCAGGCCCGCCAAGGTGCGACGGTCGAAGTCGTCAGCTGCGGAGGGCGGCGCGACTTTGTGCAGGACGGGGTATCTTACCGCATTTTCCCTGCGCGCACCTCCGGCCGCTTTACCCGCGACAATCCGCTCTCGTTTTCGGCTCTCCGGGCGCTGGTTGCGACCGACATTGTGCACGTCCACCAGGTTTCGACCTTGATGGGCGATCTTGCGGTAGTACAGGCCTGCCTGAGCCGCCAACCGATCTTTGTGACCGATCACGGGGGCGGGGGCGGCACTGTCTTGCATCGTCGCCTACCCGTGACGGCAGGCTACGCCTCGGGCATCGGGCAAAGCCACGTCGGCGTGCAATTGCTACAGACTAAGCCGGGGCTGCGCACGGTGGAAATCCCCGGTGGGGTCGACCTCGACCGCTTTACGCCGCCAGCCTACGGTGCCCCTCGCGAAGGCATCCTCTACGTGGGCCGTCTGCTGCCGCACAAGGGCGTACACGTCTTGTTGGAGGCTTGCCGCCACTTCCGCGATTGCCCGCCGGTACGGATCGTGGGGCGCGTGGCCGATCCGGCTTACCTGCAGCGTCTGCGCGAGCTGGCCCAAGGCTTGCCGGTCAAGTTCATCCACGACGCCAACGACGTGAAGCTCGTGGCGCTTTACCGGCGTTCGGCTGTGGCGGTGCTGCCCTCGGTCTCCGCTCCCCGGGTCGACGGTCTGCCGTCGTTTGCCGAATTGATGGGATTTACCCTGCTCGAAGCTCAAGCTTGCGGCACTCCGGTCGTCGCTTCCGATACCGGGGGCATGGGGCAATTTATCGCGCGCGGGGTGTCGGGCGAAGTCGTCCGGCAAGACGATCCTGCCGCCTTAGCCATCGGCCTGCAGAAGGTTCTGGCCGACCAGCACGCCTACGCCGCCCGCACGCGCGAATGGGTCGAGCTGTTTGGCTGGGAAGCGGTCGCCCAGCGACACCTGGCGCTCTACCTCGCGGCCCTGGACGAAGGGGTGGGGCAATGAAAGTGCTTTTGCTCGTGCAAGGGCAGCTCGACCGCCGTCTGGGCGGCCCCCGCCTGCCGATGGACCTCGCCAGCGGGTTGCGCGCGCAAGGGGTGTCCGTTGCGGTGGAGTCGGCTGATACCCTGCGCCAAAAGACCCACGCCCTGCCCGGTGAACCGTGGGAAGTCCTGTTGGGCCGTTACGTGGAGGCTCACGGTTCGTTTGATGTGCTGGATTTCGATCATCTGCCGTTCCCGCTCGATCCGGCGCAAATTCCGATCCGGCTGTCGGTTGCCCGGGTTTCGCTCCTGCTCCTGCATTTGGCCGATATGCGGCTGCCCGACGACCCGCGCCCGCTTGTGCGCATGAAGAAGGCCCTGCAGCCGTGGCGCTATCGCTGGCAGCAAGAGGGCCAGATCCGTGAGACTGCCGAGACGCTTCGCCGCGCCGGTGGCGTGATGGTCAACAACCACCGCGACGCCGCTCGCCTGGGCCAGTTGGGGCTCGACCCGCGCCAGGTGGCCGTGGTCCTGCCGGGCTGCGTTCAGGCCGAACGGGCTGCGCTGGAGGCTGTCGCGGCCCGCCCCAAGGCTCGCCCGCCGGTCATCGCGTTCGTCGGCACCTTCGATTTTCGTAAAGGCTGTCTGGACCTGGTAAAGATGTTCGAGCGCCTCAGCGCGGCGATTCCCGGTGTGCGGCTGCGCCTGCTGGGCACTAAGGGGCTTTTCCAGACCGAGGCGGAGGTGCGCGGTTTCTTTCCAGCCCGCTTGCGGGCTCAGTTGGAGGTGCATCCGCAGTTTTCGCCGGAAGCTCTGCCGGGTCTGTTGGCGGATGCCTCGCTCGGGCTCTTCCCGTCTTATCTGGAAAGCTTTGGCTACGGCGCGCTGGAGATGATGCATGCGGGGCTGCCCGTGCTCGCTTATGACGTGCCGGGACCGAGTGAATTTGTGCCGCACGCCCAGCTTTTTGCGGCGGGTGATGTGGCGGGGATGGTGGCCCGGGCGGTGGCGTTACTGAAAACCCCAGACCTTTTGCCTGCCGTCCTGTCCGCACAGGCTGGGGAAGTGCAAAATCTTTCCGCCGAACAACATGCCGCTCGTACTTTAGAAGTTTACGCGCACTGGCTGAGGCACGATACTGCACCGCATGGCTGATCAGCTCGACATCGTATTTCTCACCGCCGGGGCTGAACCAGGAAAGGACGGAGTGGGCGACTACGTGCGCCAGGTGGGCGGCGCGTTGGCGGCGCGCGGCTATGCGGTGGGCTGGCTGGCTTGGCGCGATTCGGGAGTGTCGGAGCCCAAGGGCCGGATCGACCACGGTATCGTGCAGCTACGCCTCAGCGCCGCCTCAACCGAGCTGGCTCGCCGCGAGCGCGCGGTCGAGTGGTGGCAATCGCACCGCCCTACGGTGCTCAGTTGGCAGTTGACGCCCTACGGTTTTCACCCGCGCGGCTGGGTTGGCGGCTTGGGCAACTGGTTTCGCCACCTCGCCGGCCCCGCCAAGGTCCAGCTGATGGCGCACGAAATCTGGCTCGGGGCCAAGCGCGAGAGCACGCCCAGGGAGCGTATCGCAGGTCAAGGCCAGTGGCATAGCTGGCGTCGCATGATCCGCACGCTGCGCCCCGATTGGGTCCATACGCAGGCCTCGCCTTATCAATACCTGCTCAAGAGCCTCGGCGTGCAGGCGGAGTTGCTACCCCTGTGCGGCAATATCCCGCTTTACCCGTCGCCGCCCCGCGACGACCCCCATTTCCGTGTCGGCTTTTTCGGCTCCCTCTACGAGCCGTGGGACGAGAAGGCGCTTTTTGCCGACCTGCAACGCCTCTCCAGCCACCTCAACCGCCCCGTCAAGCTGATGGCGGCCGGCCGCTTGGGGGCCGCCGGTGAGGCACGCTGGCAACGCTGGCAACAGGAGCGACCACACGGTTGGCCCCTGGAACGCTGTGCCCGTCACGACCCCGCCAGCATTTCCCGCTACCTGCAACAGCTCGATCTCGGCTTGACAACAAATCCTGTCGCACTGCTGGAGAAGAGCGGCAGCTTCATCGCCATGCAGGAGCACGGCCTGCGGGTGCGGGTATTGCGCGACGACGTCAGCTTCCCGCGTTGGCGGCCCGCCCGCGAGCTTTCGCCCCATCTTTGCCGACCGGGGGAAGACATCGTGCGCTGGTGGGATGCCAGTGAACCACCGCCTCGTGTGTCGCGCCTGCCCCAAGCGGCCGACGCCTATCAACGCCTGATCGAGGAGGCGCGCCGGTGAAGTGGGTCTACACCGCGCCGAACCGGGCCCACCATTACCCCTACGCCCGAGCCTTGGCGGATGCGGGCGTGCTGGGGACCTTCGTGTCCGGTTTTTCGCGGTTGAGCCCTCGTTCCGAGGTGGAGCTGCCGAGCGGGCGGCTTAAGCGGGTCGATCTGTGGCAAAGCGCATACGTCCTCTCCGCGCGGCTGCCATTCCTTTCCTACGGGCAGCGCGAAGCCCTTAGCGTCCAGAGCAAACGGGCTCTCGACGCCGCCACCAGCCGGGCGTTGACCGAGGCCAACGGTGCGCTTTTCTATGCCGGCACGGGCAACGCCACTTGCCGCCGCTGGAAGGGCCAGCGCGTGCTCGTCTGCGAGGCGGTCAACAGCCATTGGCTGCATCAATACGAGATCCTGGCCGACGAGTGCGCACGCCTGAAGCTGCCTGCGCCGCCCTTTCACCCCGCTGAACGCGACCGGCGTTTGCGTGATTATGCGGAGGCGGATTGCATCCTGGGCCCGTCCGATTTTGTGCTGGAGAGTTTTCGTGCGCGCGGCGTCCCGACGGACCGGCTGCTGAAGGTCCGCTACGGAGCACCTGCGCCTGTGGCCCTCAAGTCTGAGCCCGAAGCCGCCGATAAACCCTTTCGCGTGCTCTATGTAGGGCAACTGAACTTTCGCAAAGGCCTCCGCTACCTCGCCCAGGCTTTCGATCGGCTGCGCGTGCCCCGCAAGGAGCTGTGGCTGGTCGGGCCCGAAGCCCCGCCAACCGGCATGGAGGGGGCGGAGTGGCCGACCGGCACCCAGTTACGTGGCGTCTTGAAGGGCGAGGAGCTGACCGCCGCTTACCGCGCCGCCGATGTCTTTGTCCAGCCGAGCCTGGAAGAGGGCTTGTCGCTGGTGGTGGGCGAGGCGATGGCGCACGGCCTGCCGGTGGTGGCCAGCGAGCACTCTGGCGCGGCCGAACTGCTGGAGGCAGGCCGCTCGGGCTGGCTCTTTCCCGCGCGTGGGGTGGATGAACTGACCACCCACCTTGAAACCCTCGCTGTCGATCCAGAGCTTCGGCGCGTCATGGGCGAAGCGGCTGCCCGTCGCATCGCCGAAGTGGGCGGCTGGGACCGCGCCGGTCGAGAACTCGTTACCACTCTTGCCCGCATCTCTCCGGCATGAAAAAGGGGCTGCAATACCTCGTTTTCGCGCTCATCGGCGTGCTGATTTGCGAAGGTATCATCCGCAAGGTGTTGCCGGGTGGGCTCTCGACCGTGTTTATCCTGGTCAAGGACGGGTTGGCATTTCTCATCATGCTGCTGGTGTTGCAAAACCCGCCGAAGGGCAGGGCGGGGCTGGTGCTGGCGGCGTGGGCAGGGCTGGCCGTCGTAATGCTGCCGATGATCCTCTTTACCGCGATCAAAGACCCGATTCTCGCGGTTTTCGGCGCCAAGCAATACCTGCTGTTCCCGGCGGTGGCACTGGGTATGGTGGCGGCCTTTGGCCAAACGAGCCCACTGGAGGCGACCCGTCCCTATCGCTACATGGCATGGGCATTGTATCCCATTGTGGCGCTCTCGCTGCTGCAACTCGCCCTGCCGCCCAGTCACTGGCTCAACCTCTCGGTGGCGGGGGAAGACCTGAGTGCGTTTTCCGCAGGCGGACGGCTGCGGGTCAGCGGTCCATTCCCCTTTGTCGCGCAATACAGCTGGTTTCTGCACGTGGCCATTTATGCCATCGCACTCACGTTGATGGTGCGCCCTGCGCTGGAAAAGCCGTGGTCGTGGCTCTCGCATCCGCTGCCGCTGCTGTTTCTGCTCATGATCGCCAACTTCATCAGCGGCTCGCGTCTGTCGGCCATCGGCAGCGCCTTGATCGTGGTGGTAGGCATCTGCTTCGTGCTGCTACGGGGCAAGGGAAAATCGCTGCGGGAGATCGTCGTGATTTGTGCGATGGCTGGCCTGGCCTTGCTGGCGGCGCGCATGGTGGCCCCGGCGGCTTTCGAGGCCTTCGATGTGCGTTCGGGCGACCTGCTGGAAGGCGAGGTAGGTGAGGAATATATGGACCGGATGAACCACGCCTTTTTTGGCTGGATCTACCTTTACGAGCACTACCAGCCGGGCTTTTTCGGCTATGGCCTGGGGGTGATGAGCAACGGCGTGCAAAACATCAGCGCACACGCCGCGCAGGTGCGTTCGCAGGTGTGGGGCGAGGCCGATCTGGCCAACACGGTGCTGGAGGGCGGTTATTACCTGGTCGCGATCTGGATGAGCTTCCGCCTCTTCATCATCGCCGTCTGTATCCGGGCGTTTTTCAGCCTGCAGCACAGCCGCGTTGTTCTGGCGGGCGCGCTGGCGCTCGGCTCGGTCATCTTTAACGGCCTCTTTTCCACGCTCGGCATCCAGCCGCCGTTGGCCATCTGGTGGTTTCTCAGCGTAGGCACCCTCTTGCTGCTGGAAAACCTGGAGCCGTATTGGCGCGCGGTGGCGGCAGAGAAAAAGAAAGCGGGGGAGACGGCAGAGCCCCAACGTGATACCCTGTCTGGCACCTCCGTTTGATCATGCGCCTGCTTCACGCCATACCTCGTTTGGATCCTGCGCTGGGCGGCACCGTGGAGGCGGTTCGCCGGTTGGGGCTCGCCCTGCAAGAGCTGGGGGTGGAGCAGGTGGTCGCCACGGTCGACGATCCGCAGGCGGATTACCTGCCCGCGTTCCCGCTTCCGGTGCAGGCCCTGGGGCCGGCGACAAATTTCTACGGCCACAGCCGCGCCTTTCAACCCTGGCTGGCCGCCCATGCCGCCGAGTTCGATGCGGTAATGGTGCACGGCCTGTGGCAATACCCGAGCCTCATCGCCTGGCAGGTCTGCGGCAAGGAGGTGCCGTACTATGTCTTCCCGCACGGCATGCTCGACCCTTGGTTCAACCGGCGATACCCGCTCAAATACCTGAAAAAGCTGCCTTACTGGACGCTGATCGAGCGGGCGGTGTTGAATCAGGCCAAAGGCGTGCTCTATACCGCCGAGGCGGAGCGTGAGCTGGCCCGTCGCAGCTTCCCGCGCTACCGCCCGCGCGAACTCGTCTGCGGGCTCGGCACGGCCACGCCGACCGGCGACCCAAAGGCGGAGCAGGCGGCCTTTCTGGAGCGCTTTCCGCAACTGGCGGGGCGACCTTTCTTGCTGTTTCTGGGACGGTTGTGCGCCAAAAAGGGCGTCGACCTGCTGGCCGAGGCGCATGCAGAAAGGGCCGACTGGCCTTTTGACCTGGTGCTGGCCGGGCCGGGCGAGGATGAGCCGTTTGCGGCAGACATTCGTCAACGCTTCCCGGCGGAGCGGATCCACTGGATCGGTCCGATCGCGGGCGACGCCAAATGGGGCGCGCTGCGGCAGGCCGAGGCCTTGATTTTGCCGTCTCACCAGGAGAATTTTGGTCTGGTGGTGGCGGAAGCCTTGGCCGTAAGCACCCCGGTATTACTGACCCGGCAGGTCAATATCTGGCGCGAAGTGGTCGATGCCGGTGCGGGTTTGGCCGAGGCCGACACGCTGGAGGGCACGCGACGCTTGCTCACGCACTGGCGCGACCTGCTCGAGGCGGAACGCGCACGCTGGGGCGAAAATGCGCTTGCCTGCTTCACCGAACACTTTCGGATGGAAGCGACCGCGCAACGCCTTCTGTCGATCCTGCAGCACGATTTGTCCGCCACATGAGTTCCGCCGAGCCGCGCCAGTTTTTGTCGCCCAGCTTTTCCCGCCGCAACCGTATCGGTCGCTGGCTGTGGGGCTTTGTCTACACCATCTTTATTCGTTGCAGCCCGCGTGTGGCACACGGCTGGCGCGCGTGGTGGCTCCGGCTGTTTGGGGCGCGACTCGGTGCGCGCTGCCGCATCTACCCCAAGGCCGAGATCTGGGCTCCGTGGAATCTGCGCTGCGGCGACGAAGTGATCGTCGCCGACACGGCAGTGATCGACAACAAGGGCCTGATCGAGCTCGGCAGCCGCACCGTGATCAGCCAACAAGCCTACCTCGCGGCGGGTTCGCACGATTTGCAAGACCCGGCCTTCCAGCTCGTCACCGCGCCGATCCGCACCGGCGAAAACGTCTGGGTGGCGGCGGGCGCCATGGTGTTGCCGGGCGTCACTCTTGGCGAAGGGGCCGTCGCGGCTGCCCGGGCCGTCGTGACGCGCGATGTGGCCCCTTGGACCGTGGTGGCGGGTAACCCGGCCCGACCGATTAAAGAAAGACGCTGGCATGAACCCTCCTGACGCAACTCCTTCCGCCGAACCGCCGCCACCCTCGCGTGGGCGTTGGCTTGTAGTCGGCCTGCTCGGCCTCGCGATCCTGGGCGCGGGCGGTTACTTCGGCTACCGCGCCTTCAAGCTCCATCGTGCGCGCGACCTCGCCCAGAGCGGGCTGGCGGTGTTGGACACCCAGAGTCGGTTGAACCAGCCCGACGTGGTGGCGAGCCAGAACGCCTGGGAAGACGTGCGCGCGGCCTACGCGCTGCGGCCGCAAGACGCCAAGGTGGTGCTCGCCACGGCCCAGGCAGCAGACATTGTCGACCCGGATCAGGCGGTGGGCTTTTGGCAAGACCTGGTGGAGCTGGATCCACAGCCGGCCAACTGGGTGCGCTACGGGCTGGCGGCGTTAACCGTCGACCAGGCGGAGCGGGCGCGCGAGGCGCTGCAAAAGGCGGGCACCCCCAGCGAACGGGACTGGCGTTACTGGGAGCTGAAGGCCCGGCTCGAAGCCCACGCCAATACCTGGGAAGACGCTTTTGCCTCGGCCACCAAGGTGTTGCAGGCGGCTCCGGAGGGTGAGATGGCGGCCATCTTGCCGCTGCAGGTGGCACGCATTTCTCCTGCCACGACGGACGACCTGGCTGCTTGGCAGGCCCTGCAGGAGGCTTATACTCAGCAACGGCTGAATGCCCGCCAACTGCAGGTGCTAGGGCGCGAATTGAAGCCGGAGGATTTGCCTGCAGCTGACTGGCTGCTGGATGCCCTGGCGGCGCAATCCGATCAGGATGCCCGCCTGCTGGACGTGCAGCTGCGCTACGCCTTGGGGCGCTTGACGCCAGCGCAGGCATTTGCTCGGGCAAAAGAGGTCGTGCCGCCGGAATCGCCGGAGCAGCGCCACGCCTTGGCCAGCTGGCTCAATGGACGGGGCCTGAGCGGCTACAGCCTTGAGGTGATCGACGCGCAGATGGCCTTGAGCCGGCGCGACCTGCTTGAGGTGTATGTCGACGCCTTGGCCCAGCAACGCCGCTGGCGCGAAATGGTCGCGATTCTGGAAAAGCCCGAAGCTCCGGTGACGGAAGTGCCGCGCTATCTCGGGCTCTTGCAGGGCTACGGAGCCTTGAACGAAGAGCGGGCCTTCAACCGCGTGCGCGAGCGCCTGTTACTCGCGGCCGGGCGGGACCCGGTGGCCTTGCGCCAGATCGCCGATCGCACGGCACGCCTCGGCCTTCTCCCGGTCACCATCTCGGCCCTGAACCGCCTGACGGAGCAACCCGCCCGTGCGGAGTGGGCCTACCTGCAGCTCTATTCGGTCTACAAGCAGCAGGGTGATCTGGCGGGGATTCGCCGCGCGCTGGAAGAGCTGCGCAAGCTCAAGCCCAACGATGTGGGCGCGACGAACGACTGGTGCTACTTTCACCTCCTCGGCGGCGGAGATGCGCAGGAGGTGATCGACGTAATTCGGCCGGTGGTCGAGGCCAACCCCGAGCTGCTCTTCCCGCGCATGACGTATGCGTTCGCGCTTTCCAAGGCAGGCCGCGGGCGCGAGGCGTTGGCGCTGCTGGAGGCAGTCCGCGGTCTGGTTGAATGGGAGCAGGTGCAGAGCCGGCAACAGCTGGTGCTGGCCCTGGTGCTGCAGGCCAACGGCTACGCGGCACCTGCCCGCCAGTATGCGGCGCTGGTCAACCCGGACGAACTCATCCCGGAGGAGCGCACGCTCCTGCAGGCGATCAATCGCTGAACGAGTCGGGATTGTCGACCGGCGGAGCTTCCAGGTCGGGCGGCTCCTGCTGCGTCGGCGTCTGGCTGAGAAATTGGCTGCGCGACACGAAAGCTACTTCGGACAGTTCCTCCGGCACCTGCCCGATGACGCTGATCTCGAAGATCTCCAGCGGCGGATCGTTCGGGTCTTCCGGGATCCACTTCAACACGTAGAACCGACGTTCCAGCGATTCGAGGTTGATCTGGATGCGCTCCACCGGCTCGTCGAACTTGTTGGTGACGATCGGCTCCAGAGTGTCGAAATAATCTTCGGGCAAGTTGTAGCCTACATCTTCGGCGCTCAGCCCCGCTGCGTCCACGGGCAGGCTGTTGGCTGCATACAGCTCCAGCGTGCCGGGGCCGGCCTTGAGCACGACCGACAGGAGGTCGACCATGTAATCGTAGCGCAGGTCGAGCATCAGCACGTTGTTCTCTTCCGGGTCGAAGCGGAAGCCCGTGGTGGTGTCGTCGTCGATCATCAACAACGAATCCGCCGGGTTGCCCGAGCTGATGGCGGTGATGGTCGAGCCGGTAAAGAGGCTGGCGAAGTCGAAGGGGATGGGCTTGGCACCGGCGGCGAGCAGCGCGCGGATTTCCTCCGGGTTTTCGGCAAAAAGGGCCGAAGCCTGGTCCAGCGTATCTTCCCCGAAGACGCCGAGGCCGCCGATTTCACCGCCCCGCTCCAGCTCGAACTTCATCGCCACGTAGTGGACGTTCATGGAGGGGAAATTGATCGAGACGTCGCTAGTATTGCCCAGATTATGTGAGCCCAGCTCGGTCCAGCCTCGGCTGTTCAGCGCCTGCAGGGTTTCGGAGCCGTAGACGGTCACCTTGCCCCGCGCACCGTAGTTTTGCAGGATAAACTTGGAGACGGTGTGGAAATCCTTCAACGCGATCAGGCGGAGGCTTTCGCCTGCAGGTAGGTCGGCACCCCGGGCTTCGTCTTCCCCGAGCCAGACAGGCGTATATTCATTGCCCAGGTCGGACGCAGGCGGAGGAGGCGTTTCGCTCTCGCTGCTCAGGTTGACGATTTGCGCCCCCATGTTCATCCGGGCCACGTTCTTCTGGTAGTGCGCGAGATCTTGTTCGCTGGGCCGGGGCACGGTAACCATGGCCTGTGCGCCCCAGGGGCACAAGGTCAAGGCGAGAGCTGCCGTGGTCGTTAGACCAGAAAGGCGGCGAGGGAAATGGCTTGCATTCTTCACCAGAAGATAGGTAATTTTATCTATACTAATAGGGAATTCTTTGGGGCCATCAAGAGAATAGTCTCCAAGGAAGCAGATTCCGCTTCTACGCTGGCTGTAAAATGTCGTTGTGCAGCTGGCAGGGGCACATTTTGGTTTATCGACATTCTTGCCACTTTTTTACCGTGAGTAACGCTGCATCTCGAACGGCCGCTTTGTGTTGGTGTACCGCCGCCTGCCTTGTGACCCAAGGCTGGGGCCAAACATTCCAGGCGGGCCGCTATTCGGCGTCACTGGAAGCCACGACGGGGCTGGAATGGAATTCCAACCCCACCTTTTCGGCCACCTCGCAGTTGCCCGACCTCTTCTGGACAGCCGGCGTCTCCCTCAAAAGCAAGTGGGAGCTGACGAAGGAGAACAACATTTCGTTTACCCTGGGGGCGGACTACCGCGACGCTTTCGAGCACAACGAGCTGGATTCGCGGAAGCTGAAATACACGTTCTTCCCGAATACCAACTTCGAGGCGCTCGTCCGCTTCAGCGAGGTGCTGTACCTGCATCTGAACTACGAGATCACCTACCTCACCAGTCCGGTCGATGCGGTGGGGGTCGATGCCAACGGCAACCTCACGACGGAAGCGATCTTTTACGAGCGCATCTCCAGTAACGGCTCGGCCTCCCTCCAGTGGGATTTGTCGGACTTCGATACGCTGACGTTCACGCTCAGCCGCCACGACCTCGACACCTTTACCCGCGCCTTTGCCAACACCGAGCTGACCACGCACGCCGTCTCCGCCAACTGGCAGCACCTCTGGAACAAGGGCTGGACGACTCAGCTGGTGGCCTCGCAAAGCTGGAACGATTATTGGCAAGACTTGCAGAACGACAGCGACGGACAGTCTTACAGCCTGATCACGACCTGGAAGGCCACCGACTTCCTCACGCTCGTGGGCGATGTGGGCTACTATACGACAAAGTTCGACTCCAACGGCACCAATGGCGACCGGAGCGACCTGGGCGGCGTCTATTGGGGCATCGAGGCGGAGCACTCCGTCTCCGAGACCCTGTCGTATTCGCTCGGCTACCGTCATACCACCAGCCTCGGTGCGGTCTCCAACTACAAAGACCTGCACACGGTGATGTGGGCGGGCACCTACAGCGGTTTCAACCGCTCGACGGTGACGGGGCGCCTTGGTCATGAATGGGTGGAAGACTCAGGCGGTCGCTTTGCCGAAACGGCACGCCGCTTCAGTGGTCAACTCGAATGGCAGTTCCAGCTCGGCCCGCAACTCGACTTGACCAGCTTCTACCGCTACACCCGCAAAACGTCGGATCGCGCCAATCGCGGCTACGAGCAGCATATGGCCGTGACACAATTGACTTATACTTTTTAGGGTTTCTGACGTTAATGAGGGAGATGAACCACCTCTTGCATTTCGGCATGCGGCGATGCGCCCCGGCTCTGGCCTGCTGGGTCGCGTGGACGCTGGGCCTCCTTTCGGCCCTCTCCGCCCAGGGGATCAGCCGCATGGAATTGCTCGACGACACCCGGACGCTGCGGGTGGGCGACCGCCTGACCTACCAGGTGATCGAAGAGCGTGAGCCAACGATGCGCCTGTTTGTCGACGCCCAGGGTAATGTTGATGTGCCGCTGGCCGGCCGGATGCAGGCGGCGGGCAAGACGCCCAAGGGCTTCGCGCAAGACGTGAAGCAGGCGCTCGAAAAAGACTTTTACTACCAGGCGACGGTGCTGATCGACTTCGAGCGGGCCGACGGGGCGCGCGGCGAAGTCAAGGTGGTGGGCATGGTCGTCCGCCCCGGTCCGATGCCCATCCCGGCCGACGAGGTCCTCACCGCAAGTATGGCTCTGCTGCGCAGCGGCGGCACCCGCGTCGGTGCCGACCTGACCAAGGTTACCATCCTGCGAGGCGATGCCACCGACCCGGAAAGCCAGGAAAAGATCGTGATCGACCTGACGGAGGTGCTCGACAAGGGCAATCTGGGGGCCGACCGCGTGCTCCAGCCCGATGACACTCTCGTGATCCCCGAGTCCAACCGCCTCGGCGGCACCTATTACATTACCGGCGAGATCACCTCCGAAGGCGTTTACAACCTGCCGACGGACAACACGCGGGTGACGGTCAGCGAGGCGGTGCTGAAGGCAGGCGGCTTTGCCAAATTTGCCAACAAGCGGCGCGTGGTACTCATCCGTGCCGACACTTCGCTGCCGGAAGACAAGCGGCGCGTGGTGGTGGACGTCCAGCGCATCCTCGAAGAGGGCGACCGCAAGAACGATCCGGTGCTCGAGCCCGACGACATCATCCGCGTAACCGACCGCAAATTCGCATGGTAGCCAACGATTTCGACCTGTTTGAAGACAAGGCCAAGGGCGGCAGTAGCAGCGGCCCCACCGATTGGCAAGACCAGATCCGCCACTACTGGCAACTGGCCAAGCTGTTGCTCAAGCGCTACTGGTGGCTGCCGCTCGTGATGCTGGTCCTCGGCGCTGGCTGGCGCGGATGGCAGGCCAAGAACGATCAGCCTACCTACCGTTGGGCGGCCAAGATCATGCTCAGCGGCTTTGTCGCCCAGCAGCTCAATACCGGTGTGCAGGAGCAGTTCAGCTACTGGTTCGGCAATCAAAAGGCCTTTCTTGAAAGCTCCGACGTGCGCAAGGCTGCCCGCGAGCGAGTCGCGGCCTTCCATCCCGACCTTGAAGCCAGCGGCGTAGGCATCAACCCCGTTCAAATCCCCGACACCTCGATCATCCAGATCCTGGCTTCGGGGCAGGACCGCCAATACACCCAGTATTACCTCGATGCCCTGCTGGAGGAATACATCAACTGGCGCCAACAGATGAAGGGCGAGACGAGCGAACGCGCCTTGCTGGCCATCACCGAACAGCTCGACGATGTGGAGCGCAGGATCCAGCAAGCCGAAGATGCCGTCGTGGAATTTCGCAAGCAGAACAACCTGATCTTTATCCAGGAGCAGGGCGACTCCGCCGGGTCCAACCTCGCGGCGCTGGAGCGTCGCCGCTCCGAGCTGCGCACCCAGATGCGGCTCATCCAGTCGCTCGGGCTCGACATGCAGCTGCAGAACCCCCAGTCGATGGGGCTAGACCGTGCGCTCATCAGCACGGCGGCCACCGAATCTTATCAGGAGGCCAAGCGCTCGCTGGCCCAGATGAAGGCCGAGCGCGACCAGTTTGCCCGCTACCTGAAGCCGAGGCACCCGAAGATGATCGCTTTGGCCGACGAGATCAACCGGACGCAGGAGCTGATGGAGATCTATCGCCAACAGGCCGAGCAACAAGTCGGCGAGCGCAAGGAAGAGCTGCAGGTGCAGCTCGACAACCTCAACATCATCATTTCCGAACAGGAGGGCGTGGCGCTGGAAAACAGCCGCCTTTCCGCCGAGTTCGACCGTTTGCAGGCCAACCTCGCGCGCTTTCGCTCGCAGCACGAAAGCCTGTTGCGCTCGCTGCAGACGATCGAGAGCGGGCAGGACATTTCGCCCGAAATCGTCTCGGTGCTCGAGCGTCCGATTTACATGGGCGAGACGCGGATGAACTTTCAGCGCAGCCTGATCGAGGGCGCCATGCTGGGCTTTGTCCTTGGCGCGCTCCTGGTCGGTGGGCTGGGGCTGATCGACAACCGCGTGATTTCGGCCGAAGACCTGCGCAACCGCTTCGATACGCCCGTGCTGGGCCTCATCCCGACGGAGAGCCAGCGCAAGGATGGCCGCGTCGAGATCTTGCAAGCGGCCGACACCCGTCACCTCTTTGCCGAAGCCTGCCGCACCCTGCGCTCGTCGCTCTTCTTCATGGGCACCGATGAAGACCGCCCTGAAGTCATCCTCGTGACCAGTTCGGTGCCGGAAGAGGGCAAGTCGACCGTGGCGATGAACCTTGCGGCTGCCATCTCGCTTACGGCCTCGCGCGTGCTGTTGATCGACGCCGACCTGCGCCGTGGCCAAATTGCTCCCACGCTGCAGATGCCGCGTGCGCCGGGCCTGGCGGAGGTGCTGCAAGGGCAGATTTCGCTCAAGGACGCCGTCCGCACCATTGGCTCCGAGAGTCTGCATTTTCTGGCTTCGGGCGAGTATCCCCAGCGCCCGGGTGAGCTGCTCCTGAGCCGCCGGATGGATGAGGTGCTGGCCGAGGCCCGCGAAGCCTACGACTACGTGGTGATCGATTCGGCCCCGATCCTCGCGACCGACGATACGACGAGCCTGGCCCAGCGGGTCGACGTGGCGCTCTTTGTGGTGCGCACCAATTACTCGCAGGTGCGCCAGATCAAGGGTTCGCTGGAGCGCCTGCGCCTGCGCGGCACCAAGATCGGGGGCTTTGTGCTCAACTATGTCGACGTCCGCGGCGGCGACTACTATTACTACAAGAAGTATAATGATTACTACGCCCCGCCGTCTTCTGGCGCTGGAGCCTGACCCGGTTGAGCCGCTTACCCCGCGAACGCCCCGACAGTCCAAACTCCTCTCCTGGTCCTGGGCGACGAGTGCGGCGGTGCTGGTGCTGTTCGCTGGGCTGCCGGACGGCTGGCTCAATGTAATCCTGTTGGGCCTGGCCGCCGTGGGCTGGTGCCTGGCGCGTCGCAGAGTCGGCTTGCCGTGGCCCGTGTTGATTCTGGGCGGTTTGTTTTTGCTTTGGCTGGGGCTGGCCAGCACCCCTTTGCCGCACTTGGGAGGCGCGCAATGGCGCGAGCCGTTGCAGCAGCTCGGCCTGGAAACGGCGGGGTGGTCTGTGCAACCGGTGTGGTCGACCGGACGCTGGCTCTACGCCTTTACCATGGTCATCCTGCTCGGCTGGATGTGGGGCATGCGCTTGGGGCGTCGCTCGCGCAAGAACATCCTGCAGGCCTGGATTGCGCTGCTGACGGGGCTGGCCTTTGTCGCGGCCTTGGCGACGATGCAAGGCGTGATCAACCCCTGGGCGCCCAACCTGCAGGTGTTCAGCTTTACGCCCAACCATAACCAATGGGCGCTGGTTCTGGCGCAAGGCGTCGTTTTGGCGGTCGGTTGCTTTTTGAAGAGCGAACACGTGCCCGCCCGCCTGTTGCTGGGCACGGCGCTGGCGGTGATGGCGATTGCGTTGGCTCTTTCCGAGAGCCAGGCCGCGCAATTTCTGGCTCTGGTCGGCGCGGGGTATCTAGTCGGGATGCAGATCCTGCGGGCGATCCGCCCCAGCCTCCAACGCTGGTGGGCCGTGGCCTGCATCGTGGTCGTGCCGTTGGCCTTTGCAATCGCGATCTGGCGGGCGGCACCGGTTACCCAAATGGCTCCGCACGAAGTTTCGGCCGGGGTGCGCAAGGCCATCTATGCCGACACCCTGCAGCTTGTGGCCGACCAGCCGTGGCAAGGGGTAGGGCTGGGCAATTTCGCCGATGTCTTCCCGCAATATCGCGACGCATCCCTCAGCGTAGTCAACGCCCGCCACCCGGAGAACGATTGGCTGTGGCTGGCGGCTGAGGCCGGGGTGCCGGCCGCCTTGCTCATGCTGGCATTGGTCTTGGCACTGGCCGTTTGGCTCTGGCGCTTGCGAGCCTATCAAGACAGTTTTCACCGCACGGCGGCGGTGGCTGCATGGCTCCTGCTCGGGCACAGCCTGATCGACGTTTCCGGGCACCGCCTCGTCACCGTGGCGATCAGCGGCCTTCTTTTCATGCTCGCGCTGCCTGCCACGGAAAAGCCCGAGATCCCGCCGCGCCTGTCACTGCGCTCCTTGCTTTCGGGCCTCGCCTGCGCTGGGCTCACGATCGGCTGGGCTGCGCTGGTCGGGCTCTCGCCCATGGGCGTCTTCCGGCAGCCGACGCTCGAGCGCGCGCAGTCGGTCGAAGCTGCTCAGACTGCGGTCAATCGCATCCCGCTCGACTGGCGCACGCATTTCGAGCTGGCGCGGCAATCGGTCGCGGCGCGTGACTTTGCCGAGGCGGAAAACCAGTTTCGCATCGCGCGAAGGCTGGCCCCATTTTACACCGTCATCCCGCTACGCGAGGCACAGGTGTGGCTGCCGTTTGCTCCGCAAAAAGCGGTGGCGGCGTGGCGCCTCGCCCTGAGTAGCGGTCAGGGATTGAGCCGCGACTGGCTCTTTGGCGAGATCTGGGGAGCCGCTCAGGCTCAGCCCGCCGTGCGCCCGCAGTTGGTCGCGCTGAGCCAACTGCACCCCGCCTACCGCCTGCGCGCGCTGGAGCTGATGGACGATGCGACTTTTACCGCCACACTGCCGGCTGAATTGGCGGGTGCGAATTGGCCGCAATGGGCGGAAGATCGTCAACAGGCGCTGTTGCTGCGCTACCTGAAGCTCGGCCAGGCGACCGGGGTGGAGGGCGCGCTCGCCCGCAGTCCCGCCTTGGAGCGCCGTTGCTCGTGGATGCAGGCGTGGGCCTTGGCCAACGCGGGCGCAACGCGAGAGGCTTCGGCCCTGCTGCAGGCTACGCTGGCTGCCCCTGTCGTGCCGTATGGCGACAAGCTGCCGCTCAACCTGCTGGAGCTGAGGCTGCGGCGCGATGCGCAGGACTACGCCTCGGCGCAGGCGCTCTGTCAGCGTTACGCCGCCGAAGGGCGTTATCAGGAGGTGCGCGAAGTCCTGCAGCTCGTCTCATGGGAGGGGCAGGTGCCCCCTGCGCTCCACTACTGGCAGGCGCAGACGACGGAGGTACTGGAGGGCGCTACGGCAGCCTGGCAACGCTGGCCCGCCTACTTTATGGCTGCGCAACGCTGGGGGCAGCCGATACCAGTTGCAGGTGGCGATCCAGAAAGCCCTCCGCCTGTTGCCGCGCCCGCGCCAGATCGCCCTGCGGACCGGGCTCAATGATCAGCTCGACCGAGTAGCGCCCCTGCACGCGCTCCCGGTTCCAGACATTGGCCAACCGGTCGCGCCAGTCGTTGGCGATCGGCACCTGATGGCCCGGATACTCGTCCCAGACCGAGAAGAAGACGAACAGCGGCCTTTGGGCAAAGCTGAACCGGAACGTCTCGAACTCGAGTGTCAACGGGCCGCCCTCCCAAGCCAACGGGGCTTCCTCTGCCACCATCTTGTAGCCAGCGGAAGGCAGGCACACCTCCGGGCGGTGCACCCCCGCGTGTGACGAGGTTTGGCCCTCGCCCCAGTAGAAGAAAAAGAGGGTGTAGCGTGTGCCGTCGACATCGGTCCACACATAGTGGGCGCCCTCGCTGAAGCGCAACAGGGCCTGCACGCGCTCCGGGATCTCCCGCTGCTTGAACGGCACCGTTTCCACCACCTGCGCGGCCACCTCCACCTCGTGGCGATGGTCGACGGTGTGATACCAGGCCGCGCTGACCAACGGGGCCAGCAACAACACCGCACCAAGGCCCACCGATGCGGGCAAGGGCAGGGCACCGGGCGTCGAACGTGCGGCGGGAGGCGGGTGAAGGCGCGACTGCGGTCGCCACCAGCGATGCAGCAGCCAGGTGAGCGCGAAAAGCACCGCAAACGACAGCAGCGCCACCGCTTGCCCCAGCGGGTCGTGCCACTCCTTGGCCCCCGTCGGCCCATCCTGCACCGTCAGCCAGGTCAAGGTGAGCGTACGCAAGATGTTGAGGCCCAGCGACACGATGCCGCCCAGCAGCACGAGCCCGAGAAAGGGCTTGAAGCGCCAGCGAAAGAGCAACCCGAGGAACACCGCCGCCATCAGGGTCGATTGCAGCGAGCGCACCCCGCTACAGGCCTCTTCCACGCCAATCACACCCTGCCGCAGGAAGACGAGATTCCCCTGCTGCATCGCGTAGTGGCCCATCAGGTTCATGATCTCGACCACCACGGCCGCAACGCCCCGCATCAGACCGTTGACCAGCGTATTTTCCCAGTCCCGCGGCCACGGGATCGCCACCAGCATCAGCGCCAAGGCGGGGCCGAAATGGCGCAGCCACGGCCAGCCCCCCTGTCGCCACAGCACAAGCAGGCTGAGCCCGTAGACCAGCAGCCCCTCCAGCCACAGCGCCGCCCGCCACTCCGGGTTGGAACCACGAATGACTGCCAGCGGCACAAAGAGCAGGGCCAGGCTCAGCAGCACAAACGGCAGCCAGCCCGTCCGCGAGGCATCGGGCGACGGTCTTTCCGGCCAGCGCAGATACAGCAGGTAGGCCGTACAGAGCGGCACGATAAAGCCGTAGCTGTATTGCTCGTCGATGGCCCACTCGGCGGCAAAGACGGTGATGAAGTGCGCCCACAGCAGCGCCAAGCCTGTGCCGGTGAGCAGCAGGGGCCACGATTGACGCGGGGGCAAGACGACCATCTTGGCCGCGATGATGACAGGACTCCGCGGCCTGACAAGCAGGACTGAGGGGCCGCCCTTACTTACGCGCCGCCGGGGGTAACAGCTCCGGATCGAAACCCGGCACACCCGTGCCCTCGGGCACGATGCCCAGCCGGCGCAACTGATCGGCCAGTTGCTGCAGGCGAGCGGCGTCGATCTGGCCATACGTTTCGCCCCGCTCCGTTTGCCCCTTGGTCAGGTTGTCGTGCAGAATCAAATCGTGCCCGTAGACCAGAAGATCGCGGCTCATGTGGGCGTTGCGTTGCAGGATCAGGTCAAAGGCCGGGCCGGGGTCTCCCTCCAGATAGTCGCGCCAGCCTTGGATCGAAGCCTCTACAAATCGCTCCACCAGCTCCGGATGCTGACGGATCCAGTCACTCTGCCCATAGACGACGTGGTAGGGGTCGAAGCCCGTTGTGGCTGTGGGAAAGGTTTTTACCTCTTGCCCGGCCTGACGCACGAAATACGGCTCGTTGGTCACAATGCACTGCTGGATGAAGGTGGGGTCGGAGAGAAAACGCTCCAGGCTGAAGGTGTGAGGCACGATCTTGAGGTCGATCCCGTATTGCGCCTCCACAAACTTGATCCAGGTATGCCCCGGGATGGCCATGACCGAACGCCCGTCGAGGTCGCGAATCGACTGCGCCGGGTCGTCTGCGTGCAGCATCAAGGCCTGCGGATCGTGCTGAAAGTGGGCCATTACCGGCTGCAGCGGCAGGTCTTGCGAGCCGAATTCGATGATCGCATCCGCTCGGTTCATCGCAAACTGGGCCTTGCCGGTCAGCACCTTGTTCAGGCTCATGGAGTTGGGGCCACCCTGCAGGATTGTGACCTCCAGCCCCGCCTCCTCGTAGTAGCCCTTGGCCAGCGCCTGATAAAAGCCACCATGCTCGGCCTGGGCAAACCAGTCCGTCTGCAGCGTGATCGGCGTCAGGCCGGTCGCTGTTTCCTCGGCAGGGGCGGGCTTGCCGCAACCGAGGCAGGCGAGCAGGGAAAGGACAAAAAAGATAAGCGTGCTAGACCGTTGAACCTTCATCGACTTCGAGCTTGTACCACGAGGACAGCAGCCAGCGCCGGAGCACGCTGACCACGCCTACAAAGAAAAATCCCAGTAACGAACTGAGCAAGGCCGCACTGTAGAGAGCAGGCGTTTTTACCTGTGAGCGGTAGGCAAAGATCAAATAGCCGAGCCCGCCCTGATCGTCGCTGGAAGTCGCAAAAAGCTCACCCGTCACGGTGCCGATCACCACAAGGGTAGATGCAATGTGCAGCCCGGCAAAAAAAGCAGGCAAGGCATGGGGCAGGCGCAACCAGAAGAGGCGCTGCCAGCCCTTGGCCGCGTAGAGCTGGAACAAGTCGAGCTGCTCGCGCGGCACCTCCACCAGGCCACGAGTCGTATTGGCCATGATGGGAAAGTAGCTGATGAGGAAGGCGATAAAAACCGTCGCCATCGTGCCCGTATCGAGCAGGATCACCACCATTGCGGCCGAGGCCACAATGGGCACCATCTGCAGCAGCACCAGCACAGGATAGGCGATCAGCCGCAGGCGGGGCAGGGCGGCAAAGAACAAGCTCGTCGCCAGCCCCATTACGGTTGCCGCGACGAAGCCGATCAGGGCGCTACGCCAGGTAAACCATGCGGCCCGAAGCAGCTCATCCCGTCGTGCGACCAGCTCCTCCAGCACACGGTCGGGCGTTGGTAGCTGAAACCATTGCAGATCCAGCGCCCACACCAGCACATACCAAAGGCCGATAAACACCGTCAGCCCTGCCAGCACGGGCCAGCACTTACGCCAAAGCGCGGTCATGCCTGCACCGCCTGTTCCAGCAACTTGCGGTTCAGCGCGTCCACCTGCAGGTGATAGCTCGTTTCGCGCCGCCAGGCCAGCGTGCGGTGGGCAGGGCCTTCGACCGCCAGCGTGTCGGCCAACACACCCCCATCGAGGATCAGGATACGGTCGCACAGAAACACCGCCTCTTCCACCGAGTGGGTCACGAGCAAAGCCGTCCAGCCGTCTTCCTCCTGCCACTGGCGCAACGCCACGTTCAGTTGAGTGCGGGTCAGAGCGTCCACGGCCGCCAGCGGTTCGTCGAGCAGCATCAGGTTGGGCCGTGCGGCCAAGGCCCGGGCCAGAGAAGCCCGCATCTGCATCCCCACGGAAAGCTGGCGAGGGTAGCGCTCTAGTGCTTCGCGCAAGCCGACCCGTTGAGCCAGCTCGGCCGCCTGTTGCCGCCGTTCGGGCTGTGCGGTGCCGCCCAGGCGCAAGGGCAGGGCAATGTTGTCGTGCAGCCGCAGCCAAGGCAGGAGCGACGGCTGCTGGAAGATAAAGCTAAGTTGCGGCTGCGCACCTCCAAACGACACGCGCCCCGCCGTCGGCCGCAGCAGGCCCGCGACGATGCGCAACAGCGTGGATTTGCCCGCGCCGCTCGGCCCCAGGAGCCCCACGAATTCCCCGGCCCCAATGCGCGCGGAAACGCCGCGCAGCACCCGAGTCTGCTCGCTGAACGTCTGCACGACGTCTTCGATCTCGACGGAGACACCTTTCCCCATGCGCGCTGAATAGGGGAGCGGAAGCCCGGGCGCAACGGAAACATCGCTCGCTTTTGCCGAAAAGCGCCCGCATGCTCAGGAGATATGAGGCTCGATCTGACTACGCCGGCCCTGCTTTTCCCGGCCATTTCGCTGCTGCTGTTGGCCTACACCAACCGCTTCATCACCCTCGCGAACGTCATTCGCGCGCTCTATCAAGTGCAACGCGAGCGGCCCGACCCCAAGAACCTCGCACAGATCGCCAACCTCCGCCGCCGCGTCCACATCATCCGCTACATGCAAGGGGCCGGAGTCATGGCCTTCCTCTGCTGCGTCATCTCGATGGGCTGGCTCTTCTACGGCTTTCCCATCCTCGGCAGCATCTTCTTTACCTTCAGCCTCGGCCTGCTTGCCGCCTCGCTGATCCTGAGCGTGATCGAGATCAACATCAGCGCGCGCGCGCTGGAAATCCACCTCAGCGACATGGAAGGGCTCGACCGCCAGGATTGGTCGCTTTGAACAAAAACGCACTTTTTCAAAATTTTGCCTTGCACGATTCAATGCAAGCGGCATGATCTGGTTTTTCGTTCTTTTGATGGTGGGATATGCAAGCGGCCAAAGCATGGAGACTGTAAATCTCTCCCGGTAATCGGTTCGCAGGTTCGAATCCTGCTCCCACCACCATTTTATCTACTTTGTAGATCAAGACTTTCCGATTGATAAGCACGCTAAAATGGCGTGCTTTTTTGTGTCTGTATACACTGCGGAAGCGGCGTAAGCCGCGCGGAGGCCGGCGAGTTTCCGGTGGGAGACTCATCCACACTGCATTGGACAGATCAGGGGATACGAGGATGTGCCACGCGTTGAGATCTTGCCCTTTCACAAAATGAGTGAGACGAAATACGCAGTCTCAGTTACCCTGTGAGCTGAAGGATTCGCCTGTCCTATGCCGCGATACGTTGGAAAGGGCGAGGGCGATCTTTGCCGAATCGGGGGCCACGTATGCGCCTGACAACGATTGGAATGGAAAAGCTTAAAAACCGTTGGCTCATTGCTGCTTCTGCGATGGGTGTCCATGTCTCTATTGGCAGTGTTTATGCCTACAGTGTGTTCAAGAAGCCGCTCTTGCAGGAGCTTGGCTGGCAGCCCCCTGAAACGGCCTGGGCCTTTAGCCTCGCTATCTTGGTCTTGGGGCTGTCGGCGGCCTTTCTGGGGCCCCGCGTCGAGCGCATGGGGCCCCGGCTTAGCGGCCAGATCGCGGCCGTCTTTTATGGGCTGGGCCTTGTTCTGGCGGGTGTCGCGGTGCATCTGGGCACGCTTTGGCTTTTCTACGCAGGCTATGGCGTTGTGGCTGGGGTGGGGTTGGGCATCGGCTATATCTGCCCCGTCGCCACCCTGGTGAAGTGGTTTCCCGACAGGCGTGGCTTGGCCACCGGTCTCGCGGTGATGGGCTTCGGATTTGGTGCGCTCTTTGCCAGCAAGATCTTTGTGGTCTTGATCGAGACTGTCGGTATTCCTGCGACTTCGTAGGTTCGGGGGTGGCCTATCTGGTGATCATGGTGCTCTCGTCGCGTTACCTTGCCCCGCCGCCCGCAGGATGGGCGCCCGGCGGAGGCCTCAACGTAACTGTAGCGGCAGATGCGCCGCGCCATCCGCAAGCCCTGCAGCTGACATGCACGGAAGCGCTGCGCACAAAGCGGTTTTACTACCTTTGGGCAATGCTCTTCATCAACATCACCTGTGGTATTGCGGTAATCGCGGCTGCTGCTCCCATGTCGCAAGAGATTGCAGGCCTCAGTGCGCCGGCCGCAGCAACGATGGTGGGCCTGATGGGGCTCTTTAACGGTCTCGGACGGATCGCGTGGTCGAGCCTGTCCGATAGCCTAGGGCGGGCCCAGGTCTTCGGTCTCTTTTGTATCCTGCAGTTTGGTCTTTTTTGGGCCCTGCCTAGCCTAAGCCATCCTGTCGCCTTCCAGTTTGCAGTCTGTGTGATCATCTCTTGCTATGGCGGAGGTTTTGCGCTGATGCCCGCCTTTATTGGCGATGTGTTTGGAGTGAGGGAGCTCTCGGCCATCCTGGGCAAGCTGCTCACTGCTTGGGCCGTCGCGGGCGTGGTGGGCCCCCTCCTCAGCGCCATTGTCTACGAGCAAACCCAGAGCTACCGCGTGAGCCTGTATGTTTTTGGAAGCGCCTTTGTCGTTGGGCTGATATTTGCGCTCCTGACCTTCCTGGAAGTCAGGAAGTTGTCACAGCGCAAGGTGCCGCGTGCTTAATGGCAGCAAGCTGGGCAATGATCTTGCATAGTCCAGAAAGATACAGATTATCACAGAAAATCCCAGCATCTTGAGCGTCATCGAGCCCGCGATACAGGCGTATCGATGAGCTCCCGGAAATCCCCCCTCGACGAGCTATTCAAATGAGCCAGTTCAGTCCCCAGATGATCGAAGAAATCGTGCGAAACGTTGTTGCCAAGGTATCGACTGATGCCAAGGCGCCTTCCTCGCAGTCGCAGCCAACCAAAGGGCGGGCGGCGGTCTTGACTGCGCCCAAGACCTTGGAAATCCGGGAGTTTCCCCTGCGCGCGATCCGGCCCGATGAAATTCTGGTCAAGGTCGAGGCTTGTGGGGTTTGCGGTACCGATGTGCATTGCTACAAGTCCGACCCATTCGGCCTGGCTCCGGTGGTGCTGGGGCACGAAGGGACTGGCACGGTGCTGGAAGTGGGCAGCGAGATCCAGATGGATAGCGTAGGCAAGCCTATCAAAGCGGGAGACAAAATCGTGACCAGCATCCTCGAAGCTTCGCAGGATTGCCTGATCGCCAAATATAACCCGGCGAAGAGCAACCTCTGCGACGACCTGAAAGTCTATGGTCTGCTCCCCGACCAGCCCGATTACCACTTCAACGGCTATTTCGGCGAATACCTCATTATCCGCCCCGGCTCCTCCTTCTTCGTCGTCAACGATATGAGTGTGGAGCTGCGTTGCCTGATCGAGCCTGCCGCCGTCGTATGTCACGCCCTTGAGCGCGCCAAGAAATGCGGCGTCCCCCTGAGTTTTCGCTCCCGCGTCGTCGTCCAAGGTTGCGGTCCTATCGGGCTGCTCATGATCGCAGTTCTGCGCTGCTACGGGGTCAACAACATCATCGCCATCGATGGGAACCACGATCGCCTGCAGATGGCTCGCAGTTTGGGCGCCGACGACACCCTCAATTACCGCGATTATGCCGGGATCGATGAGGTAGCGGCCCAGGTGGCGAGCCTGACCAAGGGGCTGGGGGCGCATTTCGGCTTTCAGGTCACAGGCGTTCCCGCAGCCTTTGCCAACCTCTTCAAGTGCATCCGCCGAGGCGGTGGCATTTGCGAAATCGGCCACTTTGTCGATGGGGGCGAATGCCAGATCAACCCCCATCGGGACGTCTGCAAAAAAGAAATCACCATTACCGGCAGCTGGGTTTACAACAGCTTTGAATACCCCAACGCCTACCACTTCCTGCAGCGGGCCGAGCGCATGGGCCTCCCCGTCAGCTCTTTGATCACCCACCGTTTTCCGCTGGCGGAGATCGACGAAGCCATCCAGGTCAATCTGCGCCAGGAAGGGTTGAAAGTCATTGTGACACAGTAGAAGGCAGCGTTTGGGCTCCGTGCTAACTGGAGTAGAGCTTCTTCATCTCCTCATAAGGGAAGTGCTTACCGGGGCATAGCGTGTGTCGCGGCCCGTCGACCCAGCGATGGACGGTGAACTCGAAGTCACGAGCAACGCAGTGATCTCTGAGGTAATCTACCAGCAAAACGAAGGACCTGTGCTGCCTGGCCGTGGGCGGGTGGTTTTCGAGGTTGCCCACCAGACAAATGCCGATGCCCACATCGTTCACCCGCGAGTCCCGCACATGACCGCCGCGGATCTGCTGGTGCCAGCGAGGCCCGACCTCAATTTCGCCGTCGCCGGAGTCAATGCCGTTTCCAATCACAAAGTGGTAGGCCAAGCCGTTTTCCATGCCGCGGCGTTTGTGGGCAGACCCGTAAATGGCGGCATTTCCCTTCTCGATCGCGCTATGGTGCGCGACAATATACCGCCAGCGCGAGCGATTGATTTTCAGCGCTCGGTTTGCCTTGATTACAGGCGCGAGTGGCTGCTCGGAAGATGTCTGCGGGATGATCAGGGTCTGCCCGATCAGGATACGGTCGCCTTTAAGGCCGTTGGCCCGCTTCAGGTCGCCTACCGTGATTTTGAAGGATTGGGCAATTTCACTGAGCGTATCGCCTGCCTTGACCCGGTAGGTTTGCTGGCCTGCCGTCTCGCCCGCCAGCCGGAGGGAGGAGAAGGCCAAACCTGCTCCCAGAGCCAGTCGCATGAAGGTGCGGCGAGAATGTGGGCCGGTCGCGTCTAAGTTAGGCATGATACGAAACCTAGCGTTTCACGTGAACCCCAAGCAATGGAATAATTCCGGCGTCGATCGCGATTTCCTGGCTGAGCATTGTGGAAAGCCCTTGCCAAGGCATCGCGCGATCCATTGCGGTGCTGCGGGCCCAGTTTCGCGAAGCTCTCCCCGGCCCAAGACCGTTCCGTTTGGCGCAAGTGGTGCAGGCAAGGGCTTAAGTGGCACGTAAACTCCTGTAGTCTTGGCGCTATTCGGCAGAATCAGTTCGACTTAGACGCGAGCGGCTCGCGTAAACCATGTGCGGCGCGCGGGTTTGGCCTGATGGGGAGGGTGAAGAGAACGCTCTTCGCCCTGCTTGCCCATGAAGTAATGGGCGATGGCTTGTGAGCGGGAGTGCACTTCAAGTTTGGTATAGATATTTTTGAGGTGGCTATTGACCGTTTGGAGCGTGATTTTCAATTGTGCGGCGATCTGTTTGTCGGAATGCCCTAATGCCACCGATTCCAGAACCTCCTGTTCGCGAGATGTCAGCTTGGGCTGAGCGGGAGCCGTGTGATATTGACGCTGGAGATCATTGACCATGCAGCGAGCTACGCGGCCGCTGAGTGGAGAGTCCCCCAGACGGGCGTTCCGGACGGCGTTGACGATTTCATCATCGGAAGAATTTTTTAGCAGGTAGCCGGTCGCGCCTGCACCGAGGGCACTCAGGATGATGTCGATGTCTTGGGAAATCGTCAGCATCACGACTTGGGTCTCCGGCATGCGGGGCTTCACTTGTCGTACGATCTCGATTCCGGTGCCGTCGGGTAGTTGGACATCCATCAGGACCACGTCGGGCTGGAGCGTAGGCAAAATTGCGGTGGCACTGGCGACATTGCGGCAGCAGACAAGGCAATCCAGGTCTGGCTCGCGACGGATGATATTTTGGAGCTCGTCGCAAATTTCAGGGTTATCTTCGACGATCGCGACGGAAATGGAGGTGTTCATGGGGTGAGGGGGAGTTAGGATTGGGCAAGGGGAAGGCGAAACTGGATCGTGGTTCCGCCGGTGGATGGGGTAGAGAGGTGCATATCGCCTTTGATTTCGCGCATGCGCGTCTTCATGTTGGCGAGCCCGTTGCCAAGGGGGGCATTGATCGCCTCGGTGGGGATGCCACTGCCGTTGTCGCAAATGGCGCAGCAGAAGACACCCTCGTTGATACTGAAGCAGATGGCGACTTCGGTGGCGTGGGCGTGCTTCAGGATATTCGTCAGCGCTTCCTTTGCGGCGAAGAAGACATTGTGCTGCACGTCGGGCGAAATGTGATGCGAGGGGATCGCGGCAGGATCGTCGACAGAGCATTCTACGGGCGTGTTCTTGAACAGCTCGAGCGCGTAGCGCCGCAAGAACTCAGTGAGATTGCGTAACGAACTGTCGCGTGGGGTGATGAGCCATACGATGCTGTGGACGTCGGAGTTGAGGCGGCGGGCTCGTTCTGCAAGCTGGTTCAGCGCCGATTCGCGCTCGGGCTCCGAAAGTTTGCGGAGGCGAGAGGCCAACAGCTGGAGTGCAGTCAGCCTGCCTCCAAGTTCGTCGTGCAGGTCTCGCGCGATTCGGGCCCGCTCTCGTTCCAGGGCCCGGTCTCGCTCCAGACGCTGCAATCGTTGCCGCAGGTGGTATTGAGACCACTTCCTTACCAATACGATCAGGAACAATGAGGCGGCCAAGGCGCTTCCAGCCCGAAACCACAGTGTTTGCCACCAAGCCGGCAAGACATTGAGGACGAAAACTGCGGGACGCTTGGTCCAACTGTTCGGTCCAACCCCGGCGGCGACAGTGAGCTGATAGGCCCCCGGTGCCAGCCCGGAGTAGCTGATCGATCGTGCGGTGCCCGTTTCGACCCATTCCGGATCTGCTCCTTCGAGCCGATGGCGAACGATTACGCTGCGAGGGTCGCTGAAATTCGGGATCGAAAACGCCAGCTCGATGCGCTGCTGCCCCGGAGGGACGGTCAGCTTGCCTGCGGATGTGCCTTGCAGCTGCCCGTTTACTTTTACGTCGTCTATGAAGATTGCAGGGGGCGATGCCTGTGTCGGGGAAACGTTGGGATCGATTGCAATGACGCCATCGGAGGTCGCAAACCAGAGTCTTCCATCGACACCCGTCTGGACGGAGGGGTAATAGTTGATCAGAAAAGTCATGCCCAGCAGCCCTTGATCCCGACCGATGGGGTAAGAGACGACGCGCAGACGCTCTCCGGCCAGCACTGCCAAAAGTTCCTCTTTTTTAACGTAGTAGAGGCCGCTGCGGGAGCCAAACCACATATTACCGCGCTGGTCCTCGGTGAGCAGGGCAATCAGGCTGTCCGCCAGCCCTTGCTCTTCGGCCAGCAGCACAAGCTCGCCTCCAGACATCACCATAAGACCTGCTACGGTCGCGATCCAGAGCCGCCCCTCGTCGTCCGCATGAAGACTGTGGATCGGTTGGCCTACATTCTGGTAGTGGAGTTGCCCGGCGTGGTAGTGGAAAAGGTCTCCGTTGTAAGAGCTCGCCCAGATTTCTCCGCGGCTGTTTTCCGCCAGCGAACGCAGCGATTGGCCATGATAGCCATCCTGCTCCGTCATAAAGACTGGATTGCCATTCTCAAAGTATCCGAAGTCGCCGGCGAAGGAGGCAAACCAGACTCTGCCATCCCCGGCAGTATGCAGCAGCGTGATATCCCTCCCGGGAGAAGGCAGCCGTTCGGCTTGATCGTAAGGAGGCGACGAGCGGTAGAGGCCGTCTCGCCCCGCCATCCACAAGTTGCCCTCCAAGTCGAAGCAAAGGGTGCTGACCAATGGACGGCTCCCGCCAAGCGTCACGCCGAGGGGCCGCACGACTTTTCCTTCTACCTGAGCGACGCCGCCGAGGTTGTTGGCGAGCCATGTCGTGCCGTCGCCCCTGCAAAGCACAGCGTTGGATACTTGTTGCTGCAGGCCTGCGCTACGGTCGTAACGAACATAGTGCTTTTGGCGGAGTTGCCCGAGCCCGTTCCCGTCGGACGATACCCAGATGCTGCCCTCCCGATCTTCCGTGGCATAATTAACGATGGGGAAGGGGACTTCCACCTGATGCAGTGCGCCTTCATGCCATGACCACAGCCCGAGGCGCCCGGCCGAGATCCAGGCTGCGCCACTCGAGCTGATCATGAGGTGCTTGAGTTCCGCCGTGGCGTGCGCCCATGGCACCCCATTTGCCAGCACCGTCAATTCGCCATCGCCGTGGAGGCGTAGGAGGCGATCCGAATCGCAGATCCAGACACTCCCATTAGGCCCAGGTGCTATGAGTTGGGGGTTGTGGACCGCCAGGTTTGCAGGCTCGAGTTTACCATCACGGTAAAGCCCAAAAAAGTCGTTGAAAGAGATCCAGAGATGTCCGGCGCCGTCGACCGCGAAAGTCGCGCGTTCGCGTGGCAGTGAGGCTTCCAGCGTGGTTTCGAACCACTGTATGCCTGCTTTTGTCCACCGCCCGAGGCGTCCGTCGGGCGTGCTGACCCAGAGAGCGCCGTCCGGCGCGCAATAGAGCTCCTTGACCAGCTCCTGCCGGAGAGAATCCGTGATCGGGTGCTCCTCGACCTGTCCCTCTCTCAAACGCAGGATCTGCTCCCCTGTCGGTTCAAAGAGCAAGCTGCCATCCCGGTCTTTGACTAACAGGCGGATGTTGTAGCCTCGCGGACGATAGGGCGACGCAAGCTCCGTATTCTTGAAATTGACCCCGTCGAAGCGGATCAGGCCACCCAAACTGGCGAACCATAAATAGCCATTTGCATCCTGAACGATTGAAGTCAGTGAGTTATGCGGCAACCCGTCATCGGTCGTCCAAACCCTCAAATGATAACCTCCGGGAGGGGTCCCCGCCAGCCGCGACGGGCACAAAAACACCCCAAGGAGCAGGGCAACGGAAAGCTGCATCCATTGGCGGCACAATGCCGGAACAGGAGTCAGACCAATCTTGTACACGACGCACGGAGGGGGATTTGCGCTAATGCTTCACCAGTCTTGGGAAATGCGTATGGGGGGCAAAGAAGGCGTGCAGTTGACAGTCAGACTTGAGGCCTACAGGCCATGAATTTCGTCTGATTTGCCTGTTCTTACCTCTTTTCAGGGATTCCCCACTCCAAACCGTATTTGTTAGGATCGAGCCTGTCCCTGCGGACCACAGATAATCTGTGACACCCCATCCGCCTTACCCTTCGCCTTTTTCTCCCGCACCGCCCGCCTCATACGCCACGGGGCGGGAGGCATCGGCGCAGGAAAGCTTACTCCCAAACACTATCAACTCTCTAGATTATATGTTCCGAACTAACCGCCGTGCTTTCAGGAAAACGCGTACCCTGTGGTGGGCATCCTGCCTCGCGCCCCTGTTGATGGCACCCCATGTATGGTCTCAAGATTCGACCGCCAACCAGGCAGACGAAGACCAAATCTTCGAACTCTCCCCCTTTGAGGTCTCTTCCGGCGCGGACGATATCGGCTATTACGCCTCGAGCACGCTGGCAGGCAGTCGCTTGAACACCAACCTTTCCGACCTGGCTGCCCCCATTACGGTGGTGACAAAGCAGCAGTTGGAGGATACGGGCGCTACGAGCTTCAACGAAGTTTTTCTGTATGAAGCCAATACCGAAGGCGCTCTTAATTACACACCCATTGAAGTCAACCGGGGAGGCCTGAAGGACAACGTGGGTGGCTCTGCAACCGACGGTGGAGTGGCAGCATCCGCCGTGACGGCCAATCGGGTACGCGGCCTGGCGGCTCCGGACTTTGGCTGGAATTACTACCCGAGCCTCAAGCGCCTTCCTGCAGACTCTTACAACGTCCGCTCGATCGAGATCAACCGGGGGCCCAATTCCATCCTGTTCGGCCTCGGCAGCCCGGCTGGTATCGTCAACCAATCGGTTGGCTATGCCGCGACGGGTGTCGACGAGACCGAGATCACGTTCCGCTACGGGACGAATGGGGGCCGCATCAGCGCGTCCACCAATCAATCGATGCTGGACGATACCCTTGCCATTTTCGTTGCCGGGGTGACTGAAAACCGGGAATTCAGCCGCAAGCCCTCCTACGATGATACCGATCGCGCCACGATCGGCCTTACCTACAAGCCGTTCAAAGGCACGACGATCAAGGCGTTCTACGAGCATTATCACAATGAGCGGAAGCTTCCCAACTCCATCCTGCCGATCGATGGGATTACTCCGTGGATCAATGAAGGCCGCCCGGTCTGGAATCCTGTAACCCGACAGGTCACCTATCTGGATAGCGGAGTGACGGATCCCTTCGTATATTCGACCAATGCATCGGTTGGGAGTTTGTCCGGCGACCGGCTGCTCGACAATCAGGACTCGCCGCACTACGTCAACTCCCTCCGCTGGCTCAACAACTCCCGCCCATACCTCCGGGTCAGCTCCGACGGCTCGTATGATTTTGTTCAATTGCAGCCGCGGACCAATTTCCCCAGCCCCTATCTGGACGCGAACGGGAACGAGATCAACCAAAGCCAATGGCTGGATGCGGACCCCGCGCGCCGGGCGATGTACGATCGCCGGATGACATTCTCATCCCCTGGGGCGGCGCCTTCCAACTTCTACTCCAACTACACGGCCCCGTCGCTCACCAACAAGGACATCTACGACTGGACGGAGGTCAACATCATCTCCGCCAACTTCGGGGAGTTCGACGGGGAGACTTACAACATCGAGCTCGAACAGCGTATTCTCGACAACCTCTATTTTTCGGCCGGTTGGTTCCGTCAGGAATACGACTCTTTTGAATACTACCCGCTCGGCCAACAGTGGCCGGTGACCGTCGGCATCGACACCAACGTGACGGATCTGGACGGCAACCCCAACCCGCATTACCTGCAGCCGTTTGTCGACGACTACCAACAAGACGCGGTCACCGCCCCTCAGGAAAACGATGTCGGGCGCGCCATGTTCGCTTATAATCTGGATTTCACCGACAAGGACGGCTGGATGCGCTGGCTCGGCAAGCACCAGTTTATGGCGCTGGGGCAATATCAAGTCGAGCATGAGTACTACAACCGCTTCCGCATGGCGTATGTCGAGCCCTCGGAAAGCCTCTGGGTGCCCGATACAAAAGGTGAGAACTTTGCCTACGCCCGCAACACGGCCAACGTCAGGCGGATCTTCTACCTGGGCGACGCCCAACAGCGCGTAACAGGTGGCAGCTCCGACTCCTGGGGCGTGCCCGGCTTTACCACCTCCGGCCCGCTCACCACCGGGGTGCGGACCTACAACTGGGTCACAGGCCAGTTCCAGAACGACGAAGTGAGCCTGGATTCTGTCCACCACGAGTGGGGCGTTTCTCACCAGAAGCGCGAGCTGGAGTCGTGGGCAGGCGTCTGGCAAGGCTATTTGCTCAAGGACCGCCTCGTCACAACCGTCGGGATGAGGCGAGACAAATGGTCTGCCTACGCCAACAGCCTGGCTGGCCTGAGTCGCTCGGAGCTTTACCCAGAGTCGAACGACTACCGCCTGGCGAATATCGATTACCTTTACGACCGTAATCTGGAGGAAAGCAAGCAGACCCTCGAAGAAACAACGGCTACCGCTGGCTTTGTGGCCAAGCCACTTAGCTGGCTCAGCCTTCACTACAACCAGTCGGAGAATTTCAACCCGCCCGGCGGGGTCGCCTACGACATGTTTGGCGGCCTGCTGCCCAAGCCGGAAGGGGAGGGCAAGGACTGGGGGATCGCCGTCAATCTCTTCGAAAACAAGCTGATCGCGAAGCTCAACTTCTTCGAGACGGAATCAATCAACGAACGCTCGTCCCAAGCCGGTACCCTGATCAACCGCGTGCAACGCATCGACTCGGGTAACCTGCGCGGCTGGGCCGAAACGGTGGTGCGCCTCCGGGCAGGCGAAGATCCGACCAATGTCGGGACCGAGCCAGAGAACTGGTTCCAGACACCTTTGACTGACGCCCAAGAGGCTGAAGTGGAGGCACTGACAGGGCTGCCCTATGATTGGCCGGAGATGACGCTCGCCTCGACCCAGACCGCCAAGGCCGAGGGCGCCGAATTCGAACTGATCTACAACCCGCTTCGCAATTGGAACATCAAGCTGGTCATCGCCAAGCAAGACGTCAGCTACCAGTCCGTATTCCCCGAATACGAGCCCTGGATCGCCGAGCGGATGCAAGTCTGGACCAATGCGACCGCTCCAGACTTCCCGGGCGAAATCCCCGCCGGAGAAGACGGGAGCAACACCATCCGCGTCGACAACTTCTGGCAAGGCTGGGGCTTTGGCAGCGTGCCGCAGCACCCCAATAATAACGATTGGAGCCAAAACTCCCAAACCTACTTCGACAGCACCGTGACCTCGGCCGTGGCCGAAGCGCGCCAACTCGAAGGGGCCGCCCCTTATGGCATGCGCAAGTGGCGTGGTAACATCATCACCAATTACCGCTTCATTGAAGGGCCGCTGGAAGGCTTCAGCATCGGTGGGGCTATCCGGATGGAAGACAAAGCTATCATCGGCTACTACGGCCTGATGACTGATGTCGACCCGAGTACGAACGAGACGCTGGATGAGGCCAAGTATTATGCGACGGACCCTTCCCGCCCGATTTACGACACGGACGTGGGCGCCGATTGGTGGAGCGACCTCACTCACATCGACCTCTGGTTCAAATATGAATTCAAGATTTTCGACGACAAGGTCGACGCCAGTATTCAGCTGAATATCCGCGACCTGTTTGCCGACGAAGGCGACCTCCTGCCGGTTTATGCCCTCTGGGACGGGTCGGTAGCCAACTACCGAATCAAGGAACCGCGCCAGGTCTTCGTTTCGACGACCCTGCGTTTCTAGAATCCGTGAGTTAAGGATGCCCCTGAAGAAGTCTCAAAGATGCGAGGGCTTCTGAGGGGGCATTCTCTTTTTTACCTGATACGCGCCTGCCAGTAGAGGCACTTGCATCGCTTGGCTTAGGCCCGCATCAAGGCAAGTCTTTGAGCCCCAAGAGCCGTCCGAGCCGGGAGAGAATTCCCCGCATCGGCCACCCAGTGCATTTTTAACCAAAAAAAGGTTGCACTCCCAGAAGGGCCTCTGCATTTTCTTGAACTTTCCCCGGAGAGATGGCTGAGTGGTCGAAAGCGCCCGCCTGCTAAGTGGGTATACGCCTTTAAAGCGTATCGCGGGTTCGAATCCCGCTCTCTCCGCCACTTTATTACCAGTGACTTGCGGCATTTTTTCGAGTCGCAGAAAATGGTAAATCTGACCGTAGCGCAACGGATGATTTTGATCCTGGCTCTGGATTCACTGGCCTAGGTATTCCTGTTCGATTCCTGGCTGCCGCAAAGCGGCAGCGCATACCTTGACGCGATTTTCAGCAACCTTGTTGTCTTGGCCCTCACTCCATCCGCACCTTGAAGGTCACGCGGCCGAGGTCGCCAGCGCCTCCTTGCACACCCGTCGCTATTTCATCTGCACCGTTAAAAGGCGACGGTAGGACAGACGTTTAGCATCCTCACTGGCCAGCAACCTCGTCGTAGATCTGCGAGGGCAGGGCGAGTTGTTGGAGGGCGGCTTCGGCGGCAGCGGGGTCACGCTCATGCCAGCGGTAGTAGACGTTACGCAGGTAGCGAGTCTGTTGGGCTTCGTCCGTGAGCTGCCTCGCCCAGTTCAGCGCCGACGCGGGGTCCGACCTGGAAATGGTTTCCACGATGTTCTCCACCGCTGCCTGCCGGGCCGGGCCTTCCGGCAATTCTGCGATCCAGCTGGATGCGGCGAGGGAGTCATGGCGCAGCCATTCTGCGGTGACGCCGTTGACGGCGGCTGCCTGCACCCCAGGGTCGCTCAGGCTCGTTGCCCAGGCCGCTGCCGCTGCGTTGTCTCGCCGCGCGAAGGCTCGCCCGATGGCGTCGCCATAGGCCGCATTGGAGGATGTGCCGCTTGTGGTTACAAAATATTCAGCCGCCGCGTACGGGTCGCGCTCGGCCCAACTGGAGAATACACGCTGTTGGGCTGCCCCTTGGAGGGCGTCGGGCAAGGTCTGAGCCCAGGCCAGCGCGGCTTGCGGGTTTTCCTGTGCCTTGTGCTGCGAGAGTGCGCTGAGCAGCGATTGCTGTGTGGCGCTATCGGGTGAGTTCAGCAGAAGTTGCTCGGCCGCGGCGGGTTGGGCCCCGACGTAGGATTCGCTGACGATGGAGATCGCACTGTCGCGCTCTCGGCCCGCCGGCAACTGGGTCACCCATCCCCAGGTAGCGGTCGGATCGCTTTGCGACCAGGTGTGTGCGATTTGGAAGACCGAGTGTTCGTAGGCCTCACCAAAGGGCATCTCCGCAACCATGGCCGCAGCTTCGGCGGGATACTTCTGGGCCAGATGTCCGACTGCCGTGGGCAGGATTTCGTCCCGCAGCTTTCCTCGGGTCGAGCTCTGGACCCATGCGAGCGTGGCGCGGGGATCCTGCTCACCAGCCAGGCTCACTGCCATCCGCAACATGTTTTTATGATCAGAGCCTGCGGGCAGGCTTGAGAGGTAGTCCAAACCCCGCAGGGGCTCCTGGCGCGTGAGCCCAGCGACCAGAGAGATCATCGCGATCTCACGTTCGCGGCTTGCCGGTAGCCCCTCGACAAAGGCTTTCGCGAGATCCAGATCGGTATTCACGAGATTGCTCACCAGGGCACTCATCATCGCGCCACGCTCTTGGCCGGGGGATAGGGATTCGATCTGCTGGTATGCCGCTTCCGGGTTCTGCTGGGCCAAATCGATCAGCTGCTCCATTTGTTCTCGCGTCGCTATGGTGTCATCGCTGGCGAAAGTGCCGGGTAATCGAAGTGATTGCTCCCTCCGGATGGTGCGTGAAGGGCTTTTAGCCGCGAGGGATGCAGTATCCTCGTCTTTCCACCTCCAATATTGCATCAGCACACCCATCGCACGATCGCGTGCGCGCCCGGGGGGCAGGGTTGTCAGGTAGTCGCGTGCCTCGTCGGGTGACTGATCCGCCCATGCTTCCACGATAATCGGGATCAGTGGATGCGCTGGGTCTTCCAACAGCCGATCGAGCATCGACTTCAGCTCGGCAGGGGAAAGCTCTGCGATCGCGGCCCGCAACTCCTTTGCCTGATCGGATGGGGTGGCGCTGTGGTTCGTCACCGGGGGTCCCTTTGCCGAGGATCCACGGGGCAGCGGAAAGAGGCGGGCGGACGTAAGGCCCAGCGCAATCCCAGCAACAAGAGTAAGGGGCCAGAGGGGTAGCTTCATGTCGCTAGCCTAGGAAATAGAAAGCCACAGATCAATTCGTAAGTTCAAGAACATAAGGCGGTTTGCTGGGGCATGCTGTGCCAATCCAAGCAGCCGCGCACGCTCCTTTCGCGAACCGGTAGGTGTGCGGCTCGGGTGCTGCTTGTATGGCTTCATTTACCTGCCCCTGGCAGAGGGCTCGGTCGTAAATCCGGCTGGGAGTCAACGGAATCCGTCCTGGAGCGGAAAGCGCCTGTCAGAGTTGTCATAATGAGCTTATGCATAAAGGCTTATTATGTTCATTAGGAAGTTTGATGGCAGCCTCGGCTATTGTCTCGCAGGTTGAGGCCCAAGCGGCCGATGAGGGCAGTGTGGTGGATCTCGCACCCGTTGTGGTAACGGGCACCCGTACCGCGCGCGTGATCACGGAGGCCCCGGTCGCGACGGAGCTGATTTTGCAAAGCGACTTCGATGATTACCACGTAACTACTTTCCAGGATGCGTTGAAGCTCATCCCGTCGGCTCGTTTCGAGAGCGACTGCCAAAACTGTGGGCTGAACCAGATCCAGCTACTGGGGCTGAGCACAGACTATACGTCGATTCTCTTTGACGGTGCACCGCTCTATTCCGGGTTGGCAAAAGTCTACGGCGCGGACCTCTTTCCGGCGATCTTTGTCGACCGCATCGAAGTGGTAAAGGGGGGCAGCTCGGTCTTGTATGGGCCAGAGGCAATTGCGGGCGTGGTCAACCTGCTGACGACGGAGCCGGCGCGGACCGGCTTTGAGACGCGGGCTTCGCTGGAAAGCCTCAAGGGCGATGCGACCCAGTGGGAGAGTTCATTTGCCGCCGACTATGTGCAGTCGGAACGCGCCTACAGCATCAGCGCCTATGGGTTTTATCAAGACCGTGAGGCACTCGATCTCACCACCGACGGGTTCAGCGAATTACCGGAGTTCGAGAACAAGGTCGTGGGTTTGCAGAGCTGGTGGCATCCGGCGGAAAACGGCACCTTGAAGCTGGCCTATCAATATCTGGACCAGGCGCATCGTGGAGGCGACCAGCTGGACCAGCCGGAGGAGAAGGCCCGCGTCGCCGAATCGCTGGCCCATGAAATCCATATGGCCCATGCGGACTGGCACCAACTGCTGACGCCCAATTTCGACTACCATCTGCGAGCCAGTTACCTCTACATCGAGCGCACAAGTTTTTATGGCGCGCGCGCTACCAGCGAGCAGCGTGCCTACGAAAACGCGGGCTACATGGGTGGGGTGACCGACGATTTTGTCGCCAGCCACCAGTCGGAGATCGATGCCATGGCGCGCCGCACCTGGGGGCTGACTGAAAACGCGGTCTACTACCTCGACAGTCAGCTCAACCACTATTGGAGCAAGCATACCCTCAGCTACGGTGTGCAGTATCTTTATGAAGACCTCAAGGACGGCTCGCTCTACGCCGATGACGTGCCGGAGACGGAGGACGATTTCAGCAACCGTAGCGCATTTTTGCAGGACCAGTGGATGCTGACGTCGAAGCTGGAGCTGGTGCCTGGCGTCCGGGTAGATGATCATGACAATGTCGAAGACCTCGTCGTCTCACCGCGGGTTGCCGCTCGTTGGTCTGTTGCGGACGAGGTCACCGTGCGGGCTTCGTGGTCGACCGGTTTCAACGCTCCCGGCGCTTTCAACGAAGACAAGCACATCGGGGTCAACAACGGTGGGGCGATCTATCTGGTGAACGAACCTGGCTTGGAGGAGGAAAGCTCACAGACCTGGAGCATCGGGGCGGAATACCAGCCGCTTGCGCTCGATGGGCAAATGATTCTGCATTCGCAAATCCACTACACGCAGCTCAAGGACACCTTCGAAATCGACGACTCAGGAGAGTTCAGCGGCGACCCGAGCGTTTGGCTGCGCATCAATGGCCCGGACTCCAAGATCTTCGTCTGGGAGAACAACGTAAACTGGCAGCTCCATGAGCGCCTGAGGCTAGACCTCGGCTTCTCGTATATTCACTCGCGCTACGACGAGCCGATCGTCCGTGTCACCGGCTTGACGACCGACGAATACCTGAAGCAGCCCGAGTGGATGGGCAGTCTGGGCCTCTCCTACGAAAACCACGACCTAGTCGACGTGCACGCCATGCTGACTTACACGGGAAAGATGCTCGCAGTGGGCGAAGATGCGGACATCTGGCGCGAAACTCCCGAGTTTTACGTGCTCGACCTCGGGGTCTCGAAGGACTTCCACCTCCTGCCCAACGGAGGCGAGTTAACGCTGGGGCTCGGCGTGGACAACCTCTTCGACGAGCGCCAGAAAGACCAGCAGAACAACGGCGAAGACCGTGACCCTACCTACCTCTATGGCCCGGTACAACCGCGCACGTGGTATGTGAAGCTAACCGCTGCCTGGTAGAAGCCCCGGCTAAGCCAAGTCGCGCGGATTGATCCCGTGCACTTGGCGGAACGCCCGTGCAAAATGGCTGGCGTTTGCGTAACCCACTGCGCCGGCCACTTCCAGCACGGACACGTTCTTCGCTTCCAGTACCCGGCGCGCATGCTCCATGCGCTTCTGGCGAAGATAGCTGAAAACAGTCACGCCGTAGTGCGCCCGGAAAAGCTTCTTTAGCTTGAATTCGTTCAAGCCGTGGCGGCGGCAAAGTGCGCCCAGACTGTGGTCGAGATCCAGGTTTTGGGCCAGATAGGCGGCGACGGCTTCCACCGCCCGCAGATCACGGGCTCGGCATTGGGAATGGGTGCACCCCGGCGTCGTCCACTGCGGCTGCTGGATGACGCGGGCGAGCAGTTCGTGGCAATGCGCCGTGCGCATCAACTCGGGCCCGCAACCGGAACAACCGCTTTGGGCAAGTGAGCGCGCGAGTTCCTCGATGCGGCCATCGCTGTTGCCTTGCGCGCAAAAAGCTACGTCTCGCTGTGGACAGGTAAGGCAGGTCAGTTTGGGGGGCAATTTCGAAAGCCGCTCCAGCAAGCTAAACGGGTAGCCGATGGTGATGCCCTCAGCCCGAGGAGATGCTTGCAGGAGAGAGCGAGCACTGTAATCCGCCAGCAGAGCCCAATGACCAGCGTCTGCCGTCCGCGCGCCCAGCTCCGGAATCTGGAGCTGCAAACTCCCTTCCAGCACCACTGCCAGCCATACGCTGCTGGTGTCGAGGCAAGTGGCGAGTAGATGCAGAGGCAATACGCGGATATTCCCCAGGCACGTCGTTTCAAGGATCGGCGTCATGTGAGAATGAATCTCGAAATCATGCCGTCTTAAAGTCAAGGCCCGCAACCTTTGCCGCTTCATACATCAAACGCGCTACCGGAGAGTATTAGGAGCGCTCCGTCGTGTCGCTGCTATGGATAAACAATTGAGTTAGTCGAACGATGACCTTCTCATGATATGCCGCTATCAGCAGGCGTGGGGATGGGTAAAAGAACATCAGGCTACCGGGGCTTGGCGCTGCGGCTGAATTGAAACAGCAAGCGGAACCGGCTGAAAATCCATAGGTCATAGCTAAATCCCGCCTCCAGCGCTGGGTTGACCGCCAGCAATTCTGGTTCGGAGGCTTATGAGATCGATCGAGGCGAGCATAATACGCCGGATGTTGCGTGCACAGATAACTTGGCCCAAGTGTTCAGGACGGGTGTCTCCCTCTGCGAGGTTTAAGTGCACTTCCTCTCGCCTATGGAGGAAGAGTTAAGGCTTCTTCATCCGGAAGTCTATGGCTCTGAAAATGTGGTGTTTCGATGTATAAAAAGAGCCCGTCAGTAACGGCGCTCTTGGAGGAAAGCGAGGTTGTTTCCGATGGTGAGCTCCTGGGAGCAGTGGCAGAGTGGAGGGGGCTACATCTGCCGCTACCTGTGTGGGCAGGCCCAGTAGAGGCGCGCCGCAAACGGGTAGAAGTTTATACCTGCTTTTATCGCCTGCCCGCGTCAGAGAATTGACGTGCAGGAAGTGATGTTGTGTGGCGACTATTCAAAAACCTTGCCTATGATGCGATGCTCCTTGTTTCACGATCTTTGGCGGGAACACTGGGCATGCTGGGCGGCACGGCCTCGCTTGTTTTCTGGTGACGCCATATCAGAGCGGCCTTCAGGTGGATGGCGCAGGGCGAATTCCTTTCGCCTCTATGACCGGATCGTGTCGGTTCGAATCCAGACGTGATATCTGTATGGTTTCCGGGACGAAATGATGAGGCAAAAATGCCAAATTTATCAGTTGCTTTTCGAGAATCGGAAAACCTAAATGCAGCCTTGGTCGTTTAGATCGTTTTTCTGCTGCTTACTTCCCGATCCTATGAAAATCCTCCCTGTCGCGTGGATGGCGCTGCTTTGTGCCATTTTTGGAGTGTGCCTGGAAGCCCAAGTTCTTGTCTATAAGAATATTGAGTTGAACGGCGTTATTGAAGGAAATGTACTTCAGGTTCATCCCGAAAGCGTGATCCTGAATTCTGGAGCTGAAATATCGGGTGATTTGTATGTCGTTGGCTCTCCATCTATCGTAACGCAGGGTGGTAAGCTAGGTCAAATCGTCGAAGGGGGTAGTGTAGGTGAGCCAATCGGGTCGGTAGTAACGCTGAACCATGGAAGCACACTTGCGACGCTGAAAATTAATTCCAATCCGCCCGTCTGGCCTGCTGCGGCAACGTATTTGCCGCCTGCAGGATCACGTTGGATCACCTTGAGTCTCCCGAGTGACGCGTTGGGAGAGGCTGCGAGCATCAAAGGTCTGACGCTCAATCAAGGTGCGGGCTCTCACGCCTTACCAGCCGGGAGCTACGGTAGTTGGAGCATCAACGCCGGCAGCGCACTGGTCCTGGGAGTTGCTGGTGCGTCCGAGCCAGCTGTCTATTATGTCGAAAACCTCTTATTAAACGCGGGCGGGGCCATTGCCGTGGCGGGGCCGGTCGACCTCCGGATCAAGAATTGGACCAGCATGCAAGGGGTGGTGGGCGACGCCGCCCGGCCTGATCTTCTACGACTGGAGATTGTCGAAGGCGGGCTTACGTTAAACACGGGAGCCGAGGTCTTTGGCGAGGTGCGGGTGGTGAACCAGCGTCTGACGCTCAATGATCGCAGCCGCATCGTAGGCCCCGTTGTTGCCAAATGGCTCACGCTCAATTCAGGCGCGCGCATTGATCAAGCGCCGCTTGCAGTTTTTCCAGAGCCGGTCCCGACTCCGAGCGAACTCACTCCAGATGCATTTCAAGACGACGGTAACCTCGACGCGACCGTTCGTGCGCAGGTGAGGCATTTTCCCACGCTGAATGGGCGTCTTTCGGGGGATCTCCAGCAAATGCTGCCCGAAGGCGGCAGTGTAAACGGGGGAGCGCAGGTGGAGGGTGATTGGTATCTGCCAGGGGATCCTACCATCGTGCAAAATGGCACGCCTACTTTCGCTGGTGTGGCCCCGGGAGCGGGCGCGGCCAGCCCCAGTGGCCATACGCTCTACCTGAATAGCGGCGCGACGCTGCAACACATCGTCACGAGGACGGACGCCACGGAACTGCCGAGGGTGGGGGATTGGACTCCGCCGAGCGGGACGCGCCAAGTAACGCTCAACACACCCTCCGATCTGTTTGGCGACCCTTTGACGCTGCGTGATCTCAACTTGAATTCGAACGTCGGCCTCAAGCCCCTTCCCGCAGGCCGTTACGGGCGCTTTACCGTCAATGCCGGAAGCGGCCTCGTCCTGGGAACCACCGGTGCCGAAACGCCGGAGGTCTATTCCTTCGAGAGCCTGACGCTGAACGGCAACAGCCAGCTCGAGGTTGCTGGGCCGGTGGTCATCCGCCTGCGCGACTCGCTGACGATCAACGGCAAAGTAGGAAGCTCTGCAAACCCGGCTTGGGTGCGCCTGGAGGCTCGGGGAGACGTGACGCTGAACACGGGCTGCACCGCCTACGCCATCGTGATTGCTCCTGATCGCCATCTGATGGTTAACGGACGTCTGAGAGGGAATTTTGCCGTCGATCGTCTGACCCTCAATAGCAGTGGCCGTATCGATGTATTGGCTCCTTTGAATGGTTCCGTAGGGCCAGAGCCAGAAAACCAGACGCCGGTAGTCTCAGACCAGGCTTTCCAAACTGCCGAGGGAGCGCCTTTGGCCGCGTTGCTCGTCGCCTTCGACCCGGATGGTGACGATCTTGCTTTCGAGATGGTGGAAGCGCCTGCGCACGGCAGATTGCGTCTACAAACAGATGGCAGCTTCGTCTATGAGCCTCCGCCTGGCTTCCACGGTTCCGATACATTCGTCTTCTCGGTCTCCGATGGTGCGCTCTCCGGGCGTGCTGTTGCGGTCATTACCGTCGCTGCCGTTAACGACGTTCCGGTAGCGCAGGATCTCGCATTCACCACGCCAGAGGATACGGCTCTGGCTGGGCAGCTTGCAGGGCAGGATGCAGATGGTGATGCCTTGACCTACACCTTGGTCAGCGGCCCTGCTTACGGTCAGGTCGTGATCCAGGCAGAAGGTGGCTTCACTTATACGCCGCCTCTTAACTTCAACGGTAAAGACACCTTCATCTATCAGGTGTCAGATGGTGAATACGTCGCTACTGCCATCGTTTCGATCGAGGTAGAGGCGGTGAATGACGTGCCCATCATGGCAGACTCAGCGCTGGAGACGATCGAAGATGTTGCAGTGGTAGGCCACTTGACAGCAACAGATGTGGATGGAGACGAGTTGCGTTTTTCTTTGGTCGATGGTCCGTCATTCGGTGCGGCAATTGTCGCTATGGACGGCAGCTTCCGCTACGAGCCTAGGGTCAATTTCAACGGGCTCGATTCCTTTCGCGTCGCAGTTTCGGACGGTGAATTGTCGGCTCAAGCGCAAGTGGTTGTGACCGTTGCCCCGGTCAATGACGCGCCCCACGCCATCGCGGCTACTTACACGACGCCAGAAGATACTGTACTGAGCGGTTTGCTTTCGGCCACCGATGTCGACGGCGACGCACTTTCATTCGCACTTGTTTCCGACGTGCAGCATGGGAGTCTTGGGCTGGTAAGCGATGGCAGCTTTCACTACACGCCAACGACCGACTACTTCGGGCCCGACAGCTTTACATTTTCCGTCTCCGACGGGCAGACGTCTTCCAGTGCGAAGGTGACGATCGAGGTTGAGCCTCGAAACGATGCGCCGGTGGCGGAAGATCTTTTCCTCGAAACGGATGAGGACCAGTCGCTGTTGGGAACGATTCCGGCGCATGACGTCGATGGCGATCACCTCACATTCACGGTTAGATCAGCTCCTGAGAGAGGGATCATTACTTTCATCGCGGGAGCCGATTTCCGATACGATCCTTTGCCGGGTTTTTCGGGCACTGACGGGTTTGAAATCCTGATTTCAGACGGGGAAGCTTCGGTGGTAGCTACAATTGTGATTACGGTCCGGCACATCAACCATGATCCGTTTTTCACCTCGACTCCCATTACAGCTGTCGAGGTCTCCGAGGAGAAAGGTGCTTATATCTTGGCAACATTTCGGGACTTTACTAGCTCGCACCCCGACATGCAATGGACGCTCTCAGGGTGGGTAAAGAATCTGGTTATGGATGCCTTGGGAGACGATGGAACGCCGGTATTGAATACTGCGATCAGTCAGAACGCGATACAGAGTGAGGATAGCTTTTACCAATGGTTTCATGATGTGCCTGGAGTAAATGAAACTGCGCGGATGCCCCTGTTCCTAGCGGAAAAGATTCCGGGTTCTGGCATCTACGAGTTCCAGAGCAGCCAATTCTTTCCTTTGACGTCACGCTTGCTCGATTTCGGTTCAACTGAGCTAAACCGCTATTTCACGATGACAGGCCATAGCACCTTTACCTATCGTGGAGGCGAACAGTTCTCGTTTAGAGGGGACGATGACGTTTGGGTCTTTATAGACCGTAAACTCGTGGTCGATCTGGGAGGCGTGCATGGCCCAGTCGAGGGCAATGTAGACCTCGACACATTGGGACTGACCGTCGGTAAAACCTACGATTTCGACATCTTTTTCGCTGAGCGTTACTGCTGTGGCTCCAACTTCTTCCTTACCACCAGCCTTGAACTGGTGCCGCCGCCTCACTATCAACATCGTGTCCAAGCGAGTGATGAAGATGGTGATTTTCTGACCTATCACCTCATTGAGCATCCTGTAGGGATGATGATCGACGCACAGAGCGGGATGATCTCCTGGTCACCCGAAAGCCAAGGCGCTTTCAAGGTGGTCATTGAAGTCAGAGATGACAATGGGGGGCGATCTCAGCAAGAGTTTGGTATAGTTGTAGCACTTCCGCTTGAGACGCGTCCTCGTTTCTTGAGCAGGCCTCCCTTCGCGTTTGGTGTGGAAGGGGAATGCTTGTCGGATGAATTCCGCTACTTCCCGGTAGTTGAAGACGTAGACGCCATACCTTACGAGCATATATTTACACTTTTAAGCGGGCCTTCGGACGCGGTCTTGGATTCGAAGACGGGCCTTTTGACTTTCAAGGTGACAGGAGATACGCCGGCATTCGTACCTGTATCCATTATGGTGCTAGACCGAAATGATGAATTTTCCATTCAGGAGTTTACCGTCGAAATATTGAACCGACCTCCCTTGATTGAGCCGTTGGATCCTATTTTATTAAGCGCGGCCGACTTTTATGATACTGTGGTTTGGATAGAGGCGGCGGCTTCTGATCCTGATGAGTCCAGTGAAAATCTTACGTATTTCTGGCATGTCTTGAGCGCTCCGACCACCGGGGAAGAGTCTCCAGATGATCTCGTTCTTGTTGATGAGCCCACATCGCCGGGCACGCGTGCGACCTTTTTACGCCAAGGTGTTTACCTGTTGGAGCTCGAGGTGTCCGACGGAATAGCTGTAGCCCGCCAGCGGCAGGAAATCAGGATTTCGGAAGACTGCGAACCCTCTCCTTCCGGTCTGATCGCCTTTTGGGATGGCAATGATGGGTACCATGATTTGATTGGTGATGTTCCTTTGGACGGTGGCGAATGTGGCCACTATTCAGAAGGTAAGTTCTTGGGAGGATTCTCCTTCGATTCCAGGCAAGAGCTTGAGGCGAGAGTTCCGCATCTTGCGGAGCAGATCGCCGAAAGTGAGGAGGTTACCGTCGAGTTTTGGTTTAAACGAGCCGGGGCAGGCGTTGATGGCATCTTCCGGTGGGGGGATTTGGGTGCACTCTCAGATTACAGCGGAAGCAGATTTTATTGCGCCTACCCCACAACAACCGGGATTGCTACCCCCTACGTATCGGTCGCACTGGGGATGGAATGGCACCATGTGGCGTTTCTCCTCAAGAAGGAAGATCATTCGTTTGAGGTTTATCTTGATGGGGTTCGCATCTTCAAAGTCGTGAATGCCAACCTCAATCTTATGCTATCCGATGTTTTGCGGCTAGGCGGCTATGATCACCGCAGAATGACGGGGTCGCTGGATGAATTTGCCATCTATGACCGTGTCTTAACAGGAGCGGAGATTGTGTCGCTTTATCAAGGTAAGGGTATGGGGCGCTGCCCGGTATATCTGCCAAATAGTGCACCGATGGTGACGATAGAGGAAGATCTAATGGTAACGACTGTTGGAGATCCGCTGCCGCTGAATGGTGATGTAAGCGACGATGGTGCTCCGCTGAACCAGTTGTGGATGGAATGGGACGTTCTTGAAGCCCCTAATTCTACAGGAGTTGAAGATCCCCGCGAACTGGTATCTTTTAGTGATAGGAATGTGCTGGATCCCCAAGTAAATTTCACCCGTCCCGGCACATATCGGCTGCAGTTGGAAGTGTCCGATGGGTTAGCTTCAGGAAGGGATGAGGTTACGGTCCGGGTTGATGATTTATGCACATTTGACTCACCTCCAGATCTCATCGCTTTCTGGGATGGGACTCGTCGCTGGGATCAGCTTGGTGCCATAGAGCTTGATGTTGTTGCTCCGCTGGCCTTCATGCCAGGCATTTATACCACTGGGTTTCACTTTGCCAATGGTCAGGAACTTGAAGCGGATGTAGGTGCCCTGCTGGAAAGTATTGCTGAAACCGGCGAAGTTACTGTCGAGTTTTGGATGCGAAGGAGCGGTGCAGGAACGGACGGTCTGTTTCGTTGGGGAGATTTTGGGGTATTGTCTGATTATAACGGGGCGCGGCTATACTTTACCTATCCTGTTGCAGGCGGATCCTCTTCACCTTACGCAGGAGTTGCATTGGGCACCGACTGGCATCACATGGCTGTTGTCCTCAGTGAACCAGAGCAAAGATTGCGGGCTTTCGTGGACGGGAAGCAAGTTTACACACTGGCAAACCCGGATTTGCGAACGCGTCTTTCCGAGACGCTTTTGGTAGGGGCATACGACCATAGACGACTAAACGGAGAGCTTGATGAATTCGCCATCTATAGTCGCGCACTGGATGCCGCTGAGATCGGAGCACTTTACAAAGCAGGTGGATCCGGTAGGTGCCCGGTGGGATTTTTAAATGAAGCTCCTCTGATCGATATAACCCAGGATCCACTTGCGGGCTCAGTTGGTGAATCAATAGGACTCGGGGCTAGCGTGTCGGACGATGGATTACCGGGCGGGGATGTCGTTACGGAGTGGAAGGTGTTGATGGGGCCAATCGCCAATGGTGAGGAGCCATCCGGACTGGTTGCGTTCAAAGACGTTAGATTAGCGGCTTCGACGGCTTCTTTTGCGCGGGCCGGTAGTTATCTTCTGCAACTAACGGCAAACGACGGTTTGGCTTCTGTAACTAAATTCATAAGTGTTCGTATCGATGAGCCGTGCTCGGTTGATTCTCCTGAAGGTCTAGTCGCGTTCTGGGATGGAAATAGCGATTTTGATCGGAAGGGTAACCTTGAAGCCCGGAGCCAAAATCTGGCAGGCCACGACGCGGGCATTTATCTCAATGGGTTTGGCTTTCAGGGAGGACAATCGTTTTTGGTCAGCTCTGGCGAGGCGGCTGCTCAAGTTGAGCACGCCGGTGCCTTGACAGTAGAATTCTGGTTTAAACGTGACGGGGCAGGGGTTGATGGCCTCTTCCGTTGGGGCAATGTCGGCCTGCTTTCGGACTATAATGGCGCGAGAATCTACTGCACGTATCCTACCGTATCAGGCTATACCACATTTTATGTCGGCTCCAGCCTTGGCACTGAGTGGCATCATATTTCGGTGGTCTTGGATCAGAGCGAAAGCAGTGTCACTCTGTATCTCGACGGCATTCAAGTTTACCACCGGATCGACGGGAGCATGTTGTTGGAAGTGGCAGAAACGCTGATCTTTGGAGCTTTTGACACACGCACTCTGGCCGGCCGAATTGACGAACTGGCAATCTATAGCCGAGCTCTGTCCGGCAGCGAGATACAGTCTATTTACGCGGCCCGTGGGGCAGGGCGTTGTCCGCCTATACCTACGAATCTTGCTCCTTTTGTAGATGCTGGCGATTCTTCGGTCGTCACTTGGCCTCAGGATCGCATCTGGCTACACGGAGTCTTTGCTGACGATGGTCTTCCAGAGGGAGGAGGGGTTTCCACTGGTTGGACCGTGGAACCTGCGCAGGGGGCCGCAATAATTGATCCCTCTGCTCTCGATACGGAGGTCGTTTTTTCTGTGCCTGGCGACTATACCTTTACCCTCACGGCAGACGATTCCGAGCTTCAGGGGAGCGACAGCGTTACGGTATCCTACCGCCTGCCTGCCAATACGGCTCCTGTTGTCGATGCCGGAGCGGACCGCACGGTGGCGCTGCATGCTCAAGTGACGCTTGAGGGTTCGGTCAGCGACGATGGGTTGCCCCTGCCGGCGACTCTGACGGCACAATGGTCGCTCGTGAGCGGGCCAGGCAATGTTTCGATCACCCAACCCAACGCTATTGCCACCCAAGTGAGTTTTGATACTGAGGGCACCTACGTTCTCGCGTTGTCGGCCTCTGACGGCGATTTGACCGGGATTGATGAAGTTACCATTATCGTCGAACCGCTGCCCAACCAGCCTCCGCAAATCGATGCTGGTCCGGATCAAAAGGTAACGCTGCAGGCGGGCGCGCGTCTGGTGGGCCAGGTGGCCGACGACGGCCTGCCCTTGGGCGGTTGGATTACGGCAAAGTGGCTCTTTATTTCGGGTCCTGCGCCAGTGGAAATCGAGCTGCCGCAGGGGCCAGAAGTCCAAGCTTACTTTTCAAAAGCGGGCACCTATGTGCTTCAATTTTATGTGTCCGACGGCGAGCTCTACAGCCTCGATTATGTGACGATTGAGGTCGTGCATGGCCCGGAGGTGGCTTGGCTCTCGCCAACAGACGAGGCCGTGCTGAAGCCAGGACTACCCCTGACCCTAATGGTGCGAGCCACGGACGCCGACGGGACGATTGCGCAAGTCGAGTTATTCGCCGACGGCCAGTCTCTTGGTTTTGCAAGTGCCGCCGGTGGGGACACGTTCACATTATCGCTTCCAGACAACGAAGTGCTCGCACCCGTAAGTCATTTGACGGCGGTCGCTACCGACGATTCCGGCTTCGCCAGCGACCCGATGGGCATTACTCTTTATGTTTCAGACGATAATGCACCGCCCTTTGCGGAACTCACTTCTCCCGCTGCGGACTCTATTGTGACGGCGCCGACAGCGGTGGTGGGCACCGTCACCAGTGCGCTGCTGGAGCAGTATACGCTGGCACACCGGCTTAAGGGCACCAGCGAGTGGACCGTCTTTGCAACCGGCACTCAAGAAGTGACTGCGGGGGTGCTCGGCACATTTGACCCGACGATGCTTCGCAATGGTATCTACGAGGTTCAACTGCGGGCGGTGGACGTTCTCGGGCGCTCCTACAAGGTGGCGCAATCCGTGGTGGTCGACTCTCAGATGAAGGTGGGCCATTTCGCATTAGCATTTGAGGATTTGCAGTTGCCGGTGAGTGGCATCCCTGTGCAGATACTGCGTAGCTACGACAGCCGTGGTGAGCTGCAGGGAGATTTCGGTCGTGGCTGGGATCTGGGGCTCCGAGCGGTTCAGGTCTATGAAAACCACGCTCTCGGCTCCGAGTGGTATCTGGATGCCACGAGCAGCGGCCTGTCCGGGAGGTGGGTTTTCCGGCCCGTCCGTCCGGCAATTGTGACTGTGGTGCTGGGAGATGGGCAGGTGGAGCAGTTCGAAGCCTACACCGAGCCTCAGGGTACCGTCATCGGCCCGCAACCGACGGCGGCTGTGCTGCGTTTTCGGCCCATTCATGGCTCGGTCGGCTCTCTGGCACTGACTGCCGCCAATCCAAGCTTCCCGCTGGTCGACGACGACGGCGACGGGATCTACCAGATCGATGACTTTGGGGCGGGGGTGCTGGATCCGGAGGCATATGTCTACACGGCCCTGGATGGCACGCGGTTGGAGATTGCGGAGGTCTTGGGCCTGCGTAAGGTAACGGACCGCAACCAGAACACGCTCAGGATTACGGAGGATGGCGTCTTCCACAGCAGTGGGCGTTCGATTGCGTTCACCCGCGACGGTGCTGGTCGGATCACGCGGATCGAAGACCCGGACGGAAACGCATTGGCCTACGACTACGACACCGAGGGGCGTCTGGTGAAGTTCACCGACCGCGAAGGCAACGACCCGGAGAGCCCGCTGTATGGCACCTTTACCGAATATCGCTATGAAAACGCCGCCTTCCCGTATTACCTGACGGAGGTCATCGACCCTCGTGGGGTACGGGCGATCCGCACCGAATATGACGAGCAGGGGCGGGTGATCGGGCAGGTGGATGCGGAAGGCTTCCCGATCACGCTCGAGCACGACATTCCGACGCGCAAGGAAGTGATCGTGGACCGTCTGGGCTTCGAGACGGTGCACGAATACGACTTCGAGGGCAATGTGGTCGCGACCACCACCGTCGATCCCGAGAACCTGGAAGGACCAGGGCTGACAACGCGGATGGATTACGATGTGCGCGGCAATGTGACGCGAGAAGAGGACCCGCTGGGCAACGTGACCGAGCGCACCTACGACGCACGCAACAACGTGCTGAGCGAAACGCAATACTTCACCAACGCGGAGGGCGAAGTGGCCGTTGCCACGACAACCTACACCTACGATGCGAACAGCAACCCGCTGACCATCGAAGACCCGAATGGCAACGTGACGGAGTTTGCATATGACGCCGCTGGCAATCTCACGCGCATGGAAGACGCGTCGGGTAATGTGACCGCCTTTGCCTACAATGCCCGCGGCGACCTCACGAGTATGACAGATGGGGCGGGTAATACGACGGCTCACGAATACGACTCTCTGGGCAACACCACGCGGACGGAGCTGCGCGACGCCAACGGCAATGTCCTGCGGGTCAGCAGCTATACATATGACAGCCGCGGCAATCAGACGAGCCAGACGCAGCAGCGCACCGTTTACGACGCCACCGGCACGGCCTTGGAAGTAGAAACGGCGACGACGCAGTATGCCTACGATCGGAACGACCGCGTGGTGCAGACGACTTATGCCGACGGCACCACTTCCCGCGTCGAATACAATGCGATTGGCAAGCAGGCGCGGACGATCGACCAGCTGGGCCGCCCCACGACCTACGCCTACGACGCGCGTGGCAATCTGATCCAGACGACCTACGCCGACGGCCGCTTCGATTCCACGGTCTACGATGCGGAAGGTCGCTCCCTTTCGCGCACCGATCGCGCTGGGCGCACCACCTACTACATCTACGACGCGCTGGGCCGGGTGGTGCGCACCATCTTGCCCGACGAGACGATGCCGGCCGATCCGGCAGCGTTGAGGAATGTTGAGGCGGTCCTCGCGGCCCCCGAGCTGCAGGACAACCCCTTTACCAGCAACGACTACGACGCATTGGGTCGGGTGGAGACGAGCGTGGATGCGCTGGGCCATGCGACCTTTTATACCTACGACGATCAGTGCGGTTGCTCGGGCCGTCGCGGCGCGGTGACGGACGCTTTGGGGCGCGTGACGAAGAGCTTCTTCGACGCGGCGGGCAACCAGGTCGCGGTGGAAGATGCCCTCGGCCGCACCACTTCAACGACTTACGACGCGCTCAGCCGCCCGACGGTGACCACATATGCGGACGGAACGACGACGGAGACGGTCTACGATACCTTGGGGCGCCGCGTCGCCTCGATCGATCAGAAGGGCAAGCGCACCGACTACGGCTACGACGCGCTGGGGCGCTTGCTGACGGTGACGCAACCCGCCCCGGAGGCTGGGGGCGATCGACCGGTTACCACTTATGCCTATGACGAGGCGGGCAACGTGACTGCCCAGACCGATGCGGAAGGGCACACCACACGCTATGGTTATGACGTGATGGGCCGCCGCACCTGGCGTGCCCTGCCGGAGGGGCAGGTGGAGCACTATACCTATCATCTGAATGGCGCCTTGACCACCCGCACCGATTTCAACGGCTACACCACCACCTACACCTATGATGGAATGGATCGTCTGGTGACGGAGGAGGCTGACCCTTCGCACCCGTCGCTGATCTATGCCCATGCTACGGCCAAGCTGGAATATACCTATGATGGCACCGGGCAGTTGACTTCTGCCGCGACTTACAACTACCTGGACGAAGTTCTGCACCGTGAGATTTATGCTTATGATGCGCAAGGCCACCTCATCTCAAAGCAGTCGGCTGAAGGCACGCTCACTTATAGCTACAACCCCGCGGGGCAGTTGACGGGCGTCGCTTCGAATAATGCGAATGGCGTTCAACTCGCCTATGACTACGATGAGCTGGGTCGACTGGCGCAAGTTTATGATCACGGGGCGCAGCAACCGCCGTTGGCGCACAGTTACGCTTATGACGAGGTGGGCAACCTAGCTGCGATGACGTATGCCAACGACATCACGCATGTCTGGAGCTACGGCTCACTTTACCGCCTTACCAATCTGGATATCAGTCACACGGACGGGCGCACCTACAATAGTTATGCGTATACGCTCAGTCGCGGCGGGATGCGCACGCGGCAAACCGAGACGAGCGGTCGGGTGGTCGACTATGTCTACGACCAGCTTTATCGGCTGCAGCGCGAAACGGTGGCGGACGATCCCCACGGCAATAACGGCAGTGTGAGCTACACCTACGATGACGTGGGCAACCGCCTGACGCGTGCCTCGTCGCTGGCCGGGGTGGGGGCGCAGACCTTTGGTTATAGCGCGAACGACTGGCTGACGCGTGATGCCTACGATTTCAACGGCAACACGACGCTGAGTCCCGCAGGCACGGACGTCTACGACTACCGCAACAAGCTGATCCGCCGCACTACCGGAAGCGGGGAAGTCATTGATGTGTCGTATGATGTCTACGGCGACCGCTTTGCGAAAACGGTCGGTGACGCCACGACTTACTACCTGGTGGACCGCAACAACTTGACGGGCTACAGCCAAGTGTTAGAAGAGTTGGTCGAAGACTTTACCGGTTCTTTGACTGTCCAGAAGGTGTATGCCTACGGGCATGATCTGATCAGCCAGACGCAGCTGCTACCGCAGGGGGCTCCGGATCACTGGGAAACGTCGTATTACCTCTACGACGGCCTCGGCACGGTGCGCGCCCTCGTCGACGAAGCGGGCCTGGTGACGGATGCCTACACCTACGACGCCTTCGGCCTCCTCTTGAGCGCCACCGGCCACGGCACCCCCAACGCCTACCTCTACACCGGCGAGCAATGGGACGCGGACCTCGGGATGTACTTCCTGCGTGCGCGCTACCTCAACCCCGAAACCGGCCGCTTCCACACCCTGGACACCTACGAAGGCTTCCGCTCCGACCCGCAAACGCTGCACAAGTATTTGTATGCACACGGGAATCCGGTGATGGGGGTGGATCCGAGTGGGATGTTTGCTCAGGCGTATTCACTTTCTTCAGCCTCGGTTGGCCTCGCCCTGCTGGGGGTAGTGGCGCTCACATACATGCTTCATATGGAAACGGCAGCCATTTCTGTGCCTTGGCCGTCTATTAATGTGTGGCCAGATGAGGTTGAAGCGCCTCCTTCCAGTGTAACGATACCGCTTGATATGCGGAAAGAAGTGATGGAGACGAAATCTGGCACGGTTTCAGTCTCTCAGGCTCAGCGGATTCGCAGTAAAAAGGGTGATTGTAAGGCCGTAATTGGAGAAAATTGGAAACGCGTTGCTCACGCGATCTCGAACGCATCCACACCAATGTTTCAAGCTGAGGCATTCATCTGGGATGAGGAGGGAGATCAATTTTTGCAGGAGTTAGCTGAATTACGTCCGATGTCGCCATTATGGGCACCTGGAGGCAGGAGTGATTTAGGAGCGATGGAAATTGCTAACTTCGCTTGGATCGAGAATATTATGTCGCGGGGTTGTCTTATTTATGACATAGGATTTGATACTTCAAGATCCAGCAGAAATTCTTCAAGTTTTCTTCCAGGTTACTACCTATCCGAGCTGGAATGGACTAGATTTTATCCCAATAAGAGCTTTTATTTGTATCCAAATGGAAGCCAACTTAAGTAACGTATGCAACTTATAGCTGATTGCCGCATTTCGCGCGGGAGTAGCAAAATTAGGGTTTGCGTCGTCTCAGAAAATGACGGCGTTTCTAGATTGAGTATTATTGAGCATGCCAGTAACCAGCGGATGCGAACTTTAACTGTTGAGTATTCTGAATCAGCGATTTCGGTGAAATGTCGCACTTATAAGGAAGGGAGATTCGGCTATGGAGTATATCGAGAGTGCAACCCTCGGCTCCGAATGTTTAACTATGCATTGCTTCTGGAAGCTGAAAAAGCAGATCCTGTTTTAGTTGAAATCTTTAGTAAGCTAATACAGCGGTTAAGTCAAAATGAACCCACGGGCTAACTGTAGTCGATGATTTGTCTCTATGCCAAATTATGAATGTTCTTTGAAAGATGGCGATTGTGTCGTTTTCCAACTGCAATCTCCCTGCTTGTTTTCAGGAGCGAAACTAACCCGTGGGCAACCGTCTGACCCGTGCCTCGTCGCTGGCCGGAGTGGGGGCGCAGACCTTTGGTTACAGCGCGAACGACTGGCTGACGCGTGATGCCTACGATTTCAACGGCAACACGACGCTCAGCCCGGCAGGCACGGACGTCTACGACTACCGCAACAAGCTGATCCGCCGCACTACCGGAAGCGGGGAAGTCATTGATGTGTCGTATGATGACTACGGCGACCGCTTTGCGAAAACGGTCGGTGACGCCACGACTTACTACCTGGTGGACCGCAACAACTTGACGGGCTACAGCCAGGTGTTAGAAGAGTTGGTCGAAGACTTTACCGGTTCTTTGACTGTCGAGAAGGTGTATGCCTTCGGGCACGACCTGATCAGTCAGACACAGCTGCGCTCCAACGCCTGGGAAACGTCGTATTACCTCTACGACGGCCTCGGGACCGTGCGCGCCCTCGCCGACTAAGCGGGCCTGGTGACGGACGCCTATAGCTACGACGCCTTCGGCGCTCCTCTTGAGCGCCACCGGCCGCGGGACCCTCAACGCCTACCTCTACACCGGCGAGCAATGGGACGCGGACCTCGGGATGTACTTCCTGCGCGCCCGCTACCTCAACCCCGACACGGGCCGCTTCCACACGCTGGACACCTACGAAGGTTCGCGCTCCGACCCGCAAACGCTGCACAAGTACCTATATGCGCACGCGAATCCGGTGATGGGCGTGGATCCGAGCGGGATGTTTACGTTGGCGGAACGGATCGTTGTAGCTGCCGTAATTGGGACAATGGCAAGCGTTACTGTAGGCGCAGTAGGGCTGAACAGAGTAATTCAGCATGGCTGGCACAATCCTGATGTTTATTTTGGAGGAGTAAGAGGTCGTATAGGAGGCTCCACTTCGATGGGCGTGGGATACGCCCTTTCTTTGGGAGGGATCGCATTGTGGGATAAAGCTGATTTATATCTTTCCGTAGCAGGAGGAGCAACCGTGTCGTTTTTTTCCGCTCCTGGAAAAGTAATGCCTAAACCTAAGGGTCTTGAATCCATGTTTGGGATGATTTGGGGCAAAGGGGTTTCAAGTGGGTTTGGCTTTAGTGGATTTACCTCTTATTTCTCTGCTGGTGCGCTTCGAGTTGCGCTCATCGGATTAAAATCCGTAATTCCTGAACAAGTCGTCGAATCGCTTCGTACGGTGGCGATGGCAATTCAGCGAAGCGGTATTGAGGCCCGGATAAGTATTACCCCCTCGATGACGAGTGATGGAGTTGCTGCAAGTTTCTCAGTGTTTCAAGGAGGGAAAGCTGGAAATAGCCCAATTGGAATAGGCGTGCTATCGTTTCGTGGCGCGGTCAATGTATGCGATACCATTGACGAATTTGGGGGCTTAATAAATGATTTTAACAGGTATGCCACAGCGCTGGAGGATCCTGAGAAATTTATCGACTATGTCAGGAGTTTTAATTATTGAAACCTATGAGATTATGGTTGCTTTTATTTGTTTCTTTTTGTCCCTATCTTTCGTTTGCGCTAAGCGGCAGCTTGATGGTGACGCATTGTCTATGCTGGATAGGTCTGGTGCTGTTCATTGTCCGCTATAGACGTTTGAAAAATGAAGAAAGAATGAATTTTGCCCCACGCGTGGCAGCACTTGTTTCGATTGTAAATGTGATAGTTTTTGTTGCTGGATTTGTGGTTGGGGAGATGGCTTCATATTCGTTTATTCTCGATTTATCGTGGGTAGGTTTTACTGCGGGATGGTATTCTGTATTTTCAATAATGGAAAGATAGCAAAGGATTAAAGTGCCCCTTCGATTGTTAACACAGCGGGTTCCTTTCTGCTTGCCCCAAACGCCTCAAGGCAAAGACCGCGCAACTTACCGCATCTACGGCGAGCTCGGATAACCTTTACCAGCACCAGCCATGTCATGGCGTATGCCAATATGACTGATACAATGTAAAATTAACGCCATCGGCATCTTCTTGGCGGCAACCGCCCCATTCTGATCATCACGCCCCTCGTTTCATCTGCGAGCAGTAGGTCTTGATTGACTCAGCCTCCAACGGCTCCGCAGTCTGCGTTTCATTCTTTGATATCGTTTTTTAGGGTCAATCGCCTGCATCTCACTAAACATAACAACGCCTTGCCCGCCTCGTAGCGCTTATCTCGGTGAACCATTTGAAGCCGGTAGATATGCGAGCGCCATGGCTATGTAATTTGTATCGTTATGGATAGAGTCTAGGCGTCAGCCGCCTCGGGTCTGCGCACGCGGCAAACCGATACGAGCGGGCGGTTGGTGGACTACGTCTAGGACCAGCTTTACCGCCTGAAGCGTGAAGCCGTCACCGGCGACCCGTATAGCAACGACGGCAGCGTCAGCTACACCTACGATGAGGTGGGCAACCGCCTGACGCGTGCCTCGTCGCTGTCCGGGGTAGGGGCGCAGACCTTTGGTTACAGCGCGAACGACTGGCTGACGCGTGATGCCTACGATTTCAACGGCAACACGACGCTGAGTCCCGCAGGCACGGACGTCTACGACTACCGCAACAAGCTGATCCGCCGCACCGCCGGCAGTGGGGAAGTCATTGATGTGTCGTATGATGTCTACGGCGACCGCTTTGCGAAGAGGGTCGGGGGCGCCACGACTTACTACCTGGTGGACCGCAACAACTTGACGGGCTACAGCCAGGTGTTAGAAGAGTTGGTCGAAGACTTTACCGGTTCTTTGACTGTCGAGAAGGTGTATGCCTACGGGCACGACCTTATCAGCCAGACGCAGCTGCGCTCCAACGCCTGGGAAACGTCGTATTACCTCTACGACGGCCTCGGGACCGTGCGCGCCCTCGCCGACGAAGCGGGCCTGGTGACGGACGCCTACAGCTACGACGCCTTCGGCCTCCTCTTGAGCGCCACCGGCCGCGGGACCCTCAACGCCTACCTCTACACCGGCGAGCAATGGGACGCGGACCTCGGGATGTACTTCCTGCGCGCCCGTTACCTCAACCCCGAAACCGGCCGCTTCCACACGCTGGACACCTACGAAGGTTCGCGCTCCGACCCGCAGACGCTGCACAAATACCTCTATGCGCACGCGAACCCGGTGGTAGGGATCGATCCGAGTGGGATGTTTCAAGAATATTCCCTAGCTGGACAAGGCGTTAAAGTAGCCGTAACGATGCAGGTAACCCTTGGAATTTATGCGGTTGCTGGAATGCAGGCTTATAGTAGTTACCAAAGTGCAGTCGCGTCTCAGGTTATTACCGAAATACGGCGACTTGTTCCGGATGGACTGGATTCTAAACAGGAAGAACGCATAAAAGTCGCGATGGCATCTGATCCACATAGTAGTCCGCGGTCAGTTTTGACGAGGTTGAGGAAACGTGATTCAGGTGATTGCCCGGATTTCTATGTAAGCGCAAGCCGCTATGCTGAGGTTGCTGCACATGATTTGAGTGCTCAAGTGTTGGGGTTGCCCAAGCGCCTGCATGTGGGCCCAAGGAATACTGCGGAGTGGGAAGATTTTAGAGATAGGAATAGATCTTTGGCTCAGCGGCGAGTCAGGCAATGGTACAAAGGCGCAAGGCAGTATGGAGACTTCGACTGGCACGAATATCCATATGCCGCTACTATTGAGGGAGGCTTGGGTGCGGTGTCTTCGCTGGTGGATCGTAGCCAAAATCAGTTGCACGGGGGAGACTTGAGTCGTTTCTTCGCTGAATATAACATGAAGCTTGGTGATTGCTTTGATGTGTTGGTAGTTCCTTGATTAGATCTATGATAAATCATACATTTCAATTGCTTATTCATACGTATAAGCGTGCAGGTTTTTCAATAGCTGATGCGCTTGAGGAAGCTGTTCCGGTGCGGTCTGATATGCTAGAGGATTTTAGTTCTCGGGGGTGGAGCTTACCTAAGGAGCTGAAAGATCTATATCTTTATAAAAACGGCATTTCAGATGATTGGGTCGGTGAGAATGCGTGTATGTTACCAGGTTTTTTCTTCCAACCCTTTGAAAGATCTATGAATGTATTCGAAAGGGATGCTGAAAGTCATTGGCAGACTAAAATGTTTGAATTACTAATCGATTTTGGCGGTGATTGTTATTGTGTTCCAATTCATAAGGACGAGGTTGAATTCGCTCCCGTTTATCGTTGTTCTAGTTATTCAAGAAGCGATGTTTCACGGTATGATTCTATTGAAAGTATGTTTGTTACTATTATAAATCTGATTGAGGAGGGTGTTTATGAAAATGAGGATGGTGGTTTAGTCGTGAGGGCTGGTTGCAGAGGTGTTATAGACAGGGTTTCTGCGGAGCTTAATCCTAATTCGACCTACTGGCGTCAGCGGATGCGAGGAGTCTATGAATGAATGAACGAATGAATGAATGAATGGCTAATCAAGGGGTAGCGCTCCCGCTGCGACTGGAGGGGCATAACCTTTACACATTCCAACTGCGCCATGTCGTATGCTAGTATGGCTTATGTAATGTAAATTGTGCCATCGACACGTTCTCCACTGCAACCACCCCAATTTTGCGGCTGATCTTCAAGATTTCAATAGGGATGCGTTCTGTATAAACTTCCAAGCGAGCTATTTGGATTTATTGCTGAGAACCAGGAGGCTGGATGCAGCTTTGTATAATATCTACGATGATATTGCTTTAGAAGCGGTTTCAAAACTCGCAGAAAAAGCTTGTACTCTGCGGCAGATCGTTAAACTGAGTGAGCCATTCGAATCGCTTTATCACTGACGATCAATGGGATAAAATCAGCGAGCACGTGCCGCCACGGGCGAAGACGGCGCGGCCGCGCTGCGACGACCGTGTGGTGCTGGAAGGCATCTTGTGGGTGTTGAAGACTGGAGCGCGTTGGCGTGATCTGCCCAAAGAGTATCCGAGTGCCTCGACCTGCTGGCGCCGCTTGCGTGATTGGGAGGAACTGGAGGTCTGGGAGAGCATCTGGGAAGCCTTTCTGCGGGAACTCGATACGCAAGGGCTGGTGGACTGGGAGCAGTCGTTCGTCGATGCAAGCTTCTTTCCGGCGAAAAAAGGGGCGACGGAGTCGGCAAAACCAAACGGGGCAAAGGAACGAAGTGCATGGTGGTGGCAGACGGCCAAGGTCTTCCTCTTTCATGTCGGCTCGCGAGCGCCAGTCCGGCCGAAATCACGCTTCTCGAAGACGCTGTCGACCACCTCAAAATCCGTCGCCCCTGGGGTCTCAAGCTAATCGCAGACCGCGCCTACGATAGCGATAAGCATCGCAAGATGCTCAAGCATAAGGGCTTCGATCTTATTGTCCCTCACCGCAAGGGCCGTGTCAGGCCAATGACCCAAGACGGCCGCAAGCTCCGACTCTACAAGCACCGTTGGAAAATCGAGCGCACTTTCGCTTGGTTCGGATCTTTCCGCAGGCTACTCGTGCGCCATGAGCACCACCTCAATATCTACCATGCCTTCTTCATGATCGCCTGCGTTATGCTAACGATGCGCAGGATGAAGTTTTGAAACCACTTCTACTGCCTTCACTAACATGGTGGCGGCGGCCGAAAAGCTGCGCACAGCGTTCGCCTGATACGGCCTCCTCCCTGCCCGAGCCGCGAAGCCTACCTGTTCCCCAGGCAGGCTTTTTTTGCCGCTAAGAAGTAAGCGTCACTCCAAGCACCGTGGGGTCTGACTAGCGTGATGTATCATAGATGTCATAGGTTTGGAGGTATGACATCTATGAGTGAGGCCGAGTTGGAGATCCTGAAGCAGGACGGGTTGGGTCGCGTGCGGGTGCCGCG